>CAVFSQ010000006.1:0-20632 GCA_963625145.1 Bacteroidaceae bacterium
GGTCTATGCATTCCGCACTGCGGAAATCGCCAGTTTTCAGTTTGGAGATTACATTGCGGTCGTTTTGCAAAAGATAACGTACATCGGCCAAATCAACTGCTCCGTCGTCGTTAAGGTCTTTGACTTCGGTAATTACGGCCTTGTAAGCTTTTCTCACAGTTTCATATTCGTCTGGCTTTTCTTCAATTTCATCGAAAAGGGTTGGCAATTCATTACCTATAAATGGAGAACTGTTATAACAGGTGCAAATAAGTTTCTTCAAGCCGAGCTGGTTGAATTGCAGGGCAAAATATTTGAAGAAGTTGCTTTCGTAGGGGTCGTCGCAGTTGCACAGAATGGTTTTGCCGCGGAAATGTTGCCAATAATGTTGCAGCTCGCGCTCTATATAGATGAGTTGCGTGTAAAACTCATCCTTTTTCGCCGACTTGGCGTTGTTTAGAATTTTGTTTGCCATGGCAGACTGATAGTTTTGTGTCGCTATCAATCACGCCAAGACGCAAAAGGGCGTGATGCTCCTTATTGCGTTCAGCTATGAGGCAGCCTCGGAACGGAAACCTCAACTCGTCAAATAAGAATACACCACGCCTGTTGCGTGATGCATCGCTAAAAAATGACGAGTTAAGGCATCCCATACCGAATGCCTTGTCACGATTATTTCTGTAACGTTATTTCCAATAAGTTTCCGAGGCTTTTGGCTGAACGCGAAATAATAGCGAATGCTTAGATTTTACCAATAAGATTTGCGGAGTGCCGTGGGTTTGGGCCAAAGCCTTTCCGCTGATTGCAAATATAGATATTTTCCTTTACTCTGCAGCGTTTTGAATTGAAAAAGGCCCGTTGCTTTTTTATTGCAACAGACCTATTCCTGACGCTATGCGCAAAGAGTTTTTCTTCTGTGCGCAGAAAATTTTCTTCTATGCGTAGAGGATTTTTCCGCTGTGCGCAAAGAAGAATTGCCGGAAGCGTTTCAGTTTTTGCCGGAACGCTTCCGGGGCTTATAGATTGATGTCGAGTTTTGCCCCGGCCATTATCCACAGCCGCGGCTGCGGCACATTGCCGAGGTCGTAATACCTGTGCGCGGTGAGATTGTCGGCCGTGGCATAGAGCTCGTAGTGCGGCGCTTCCCAGCTTAGCTTTAGGCTGAGCACGGCATACGCGGGGTATTCTTTCAGCAGGCCGGTGCTTTCCCCTCCGCGGTATTCTATGTATGTGCCTTCGCGTTGTTGCCATCGCAGCGACCATGCGGCCGAAAGCCGGCTCCATATGCGGTGGTCGAGTGTGGCCACGAATTTGTGGCGGAGATATTCCATGGCGTAGTTTGAGCGGTAGACGTTGCGGCCGTTCTTCTTGTCTTGCCAAATGTATGCGTAGGCGAGCGTTATGCGCTGCAGCGGGAATTTTTCGCCGGCAAGCTTTTGCAGGTCAGCTGCGGCATTCACCGAGTAGCCGTAGCTTTCGAGTTTGAAGTTTGCCGAATGGTAGATGTCATCGGCCGAATACATCACCCAGTCTATCATGTCGGTGCCGTGGTTGTAATAGCCCTGCAGCGTGGTCTGCAGCCAGGAGTTGCTCCACTGGGCTCCTATTTTCGCGGCGCTTACCTTTTCGGGCTGCAGCCCTACGTTGCCTTCCTGCGTGGGACTCTTGTAGTAAAGGTCGGTGAACGAAGGAAGGCGCATGGCCTTGTTCCACGAAGCGTAGAACTTCAGTCTGTCGGTGGCGCGCCAGCAAGCGTCGATGCCGGGGTAGAGGCGCAGTTTGTTGTCAACGGCCGTGTTGCGGTTGGCAAGCAGTCCGGCCGAGAATGTGAACTGCCCCGCCACCACGTTGTGCTCCACGAAATAGTTGATGTCGGTGCGATGGTCGCTCTTGGTGTAGTATTTGCCGTTGTGGCGGCTGATGCCGACGTAGCGGGCCGAGTCGAGCGGACGGCCGAGGTTTGTGGAAAGTATGTTGTCGCTACGCAGTTCCGCGCCGATGGCTGTGCGCCCCAGGGCCCAGTTTGTCCAGGCGTTTACTTCGAATGCAAATACGTCGCCGCGGTGGAAGTTTTCGCCGGTGGCGGAGTGGCGCATGAGTTGGAAGTGGTCGGTGGAGCGTACCCACGATATCTGCGGCGCGATATGCACTTTGCCCTGCGTTTCGGCCTTTGCCGAAGCGAATATGCGCGAGTTCGATTCCCATTGCTGGGGATAGGCGGCGCTGTAGAATGTGTTGGCGCCGTATTGCTTTGCCGAAAGTCCGGCTTGCCACGATGCGGCGAGGAAGTTGTCGCGGTATGTGCCGTTGTAGAAGGCATTGCCGAGGTTGAAGGCGCTGTTTGTGGTGCCGCCGTCGCTTCGCGAGAAGTTGCCGCTGGCGAAGTGGGTGAAGGCTCCCGTGCGTATTCCGGCGTTTGCCCCGGCCTGCAGTGTGCCGAATGAGCCTGCCGCCAACGATGCGTGGAGTGTGTTTTCCGAAACCTTGCGCGTCACGATGTTTATGGCGCCGCTGAATGCCTGGCTTCCCATAAGGCGTGCCGCCGCTCCCTCAAGAATTTCTATGCGTTCGATTTCGTCGGGCGAGACGGGGAAGTCGGCCGTAAGGTGTGCGGTTTGCGGATTGTTCACCGATACGCCGTTGAGCAGAATGGTGACTTGGTCGAAAGTGCCTCCGTTGATGCTGATGTCCGACTGTACTCCAAAACCGCCGCGCTGCCGGACGTCTGCGCCGACGGTTAGTTTCAGAAGGTCGCTGACCGATGTCGCTCCCGCCCGTTCTATTTCGCTGCGGGAAACGATGCCAACGACACGCGCCGCCTTGTCGGCGGCAATGCGGGCACGGTTGGCCGTTACGGTAGCTTCGCCCAGGCGCTGCTCGGTTATTGTGTCGCCTGCCGCAGAAGTCTGCGGATTCATGGCCAGCGACGATTGCGAGGCGCTGAGGGTGGCTGCGCTCAGCACACCAATGCGCACTTCCTTGTGGAAGCATGCAAGCAGGGCGTAGCTTTTGCGCGAGAAACGCTTGAACGTTCCCGGCCGTGCCTTGATGATGTTGTGTTTGAACATGTTTTTGTATATTGAGTGATACGTTGTATGCCCAATGTTGCATTCCTGCACTCTGAGAAAGTAACTTGTGCCGTAATGCGGGCGCAAAATTAGTGAAATATGTGAAAACGTGCTAATTTTGCCGCTGACTTTAAGGCATTGTATTTGTAATGAAGGCTTCAAACTGTATTTTAGATTTCCTGAAAAACTGGCTGCTTGTCGTGGCCATGTCAACCGGCACCGTGATTTACCTGCTTTTTGCAAACGTTGAACTGCTTTCGCCGCTCAAGCCCACGTTTATAGCGCTGGCCGAGACGCTTATGCCGATGGTGATCTTCGCCATGCTGTTTTTCACTTTCTGCAAGATAAACATGCACGACCTGAAGCCGCGCCGCTGGCATGCCGAAACGCTGGTGCTGCAGATAGTGATGTCGATGGCCTTCGCGCTGCTGGTCATTACGTTTGCCGAACCCGACTCGTTTGCCGAACTTGTGGGCGAAGGGATAATTGCGTGCCTCATAAGTCCCACGGCATCGGCTGCCGCTGTGGTTACGGGCAAGCTGGGGGGAAGCGCTGCGTCGCTCACGAGCTACACGCTCGAGAGCAACATCGTGTCGGCCGTGCTGATTACGTTTATCTGCCCGCTGGTGCATCCCATGGAGGGCATGCACATTATCAACGCCTTTTCGATAGTGCTGGTGAAGGTTTCGGAACTGCTGTTGCTGCCTTTCGTTATGGCGGTGTTCGTGAAGCACACCTGGCCTAGCTTTCATCACAAATGCGCCTCGCTGAAGGACATTGCCTTCTACCTTTGGGGCTTTTCGCTGACTATGGTTACTGGCATGACGCTACGCGTGGTGTTTGCCAATCTCAACCGTCCTCTGGTGGTGCTGGCCCTTGTGCTCGGGGCGCTGGTGGTGTGCGTGGCGAAGTTCGCTTTCGGCCGGCTCATAGGCGGCGTCACCGGAAAGGTCGACAGCATAAGCGCCGGGCAGGCGCTTGGGCAGAAAAACACGATGTTCACCATTTGGATGGCGCTGACTTATCTCAATCCTATCGCGGCGGTTGCTCCGGGAAGCTATGTGCTTTGGCAGAATATCATCAATTCGTGGGAACTTTGGCACAAGGCGCGCGAAGACAAGCGCAAGGCCGCTGAGCAAAACCAGGCTTAGGCCGGGAAAATAGATGGACTTAGGCTTTTGAATTACCTCAGGAACTTTTTGCCCGCTTACGCACAAAAACGCCCGCAGACTTTGGATTTTGTCTGCGGGCGCTGTGTTTAGTTGAAAGAAGTTGCTTAGCAGTCGCCTTTCACGAGTT
This sequence comes from Bacteroidaceae bacterium, assembly GCA_963625145.1. Lineage (GTDB taxonomy): Bacteria > Bacteroidota > Bacteroidia > Bacteroidales > Bacteroidaceae > UBA6398. The sequence goes on from CAVFSQ010000006.1 coordinate 4,347, forward strand.
TCTCGGTGTCGGAAGCTATGAGCAGTTCTTCGTCGGTGCCTATCACGGCTACGGTTACCTTGCTGTCGGCTGACGAGATTACCTGGTTTTCGCCGAAATTGACGTCGTTTTTCTCCATGTCGAGCTTTATGCCGAGCGGCTCAAGGCCATTGAGAATGTCGCGGCGCACGGTGCGCTGGTGTTCGCCCACTCCGGCAGTAAAGATGATGGCATCGAGCCCGCCCATTGCGAAGGTATATGCCCCGAGATACTTGCTAACGCTGTAGCAATAGGTGTTGTGGGCGAGAAGTGCCTGCTTGTTGCCGGCATTTATGGCATCGTCGAGCTCGCGCATGTCGCTCGAAACGCCCGACATGCCCAGCACTCCCGATTTCTTGTTTATGAGTTCGGAAACCTGCTTCGTGCTCAAGTTCATGTGCTCCATGATGAAGAGAATAGCCATCGGGTCGACATCGCCGCAGCGGGTTCCCATTACAAGTCCGGGCAGCGGGGTAAGGCCCATAGAAGTGTCGATGACTTTGCCGTTCTTTACGGCGGTGAGCGAAGCTCCGTTGCCGATGTGGCATACTATGATTTTCTTGTCGTTGATATCCCAGCCCAAAAACTCGCAGGCTTTAGCCGACACGTATCTCACGGAAGTGCCGTGGAATCCGTAGCGGCGTATCTTGTAGGTTTCGCAAATTTCGTGGGGAAGGGCATAGGTGTAAGCGTAGTCGGGCATCGTCTGATGGAATGCCGTGTCGAACACGAACACTTGCTTCACGGTGGGAAGCTCTTTCTTTACAGCTTCGTAGCCTTTGAGGTGAGCCGGATTGTGAAGGGGCGCAAGTTCGAGGCTTTCCTTCCATTTTTCGAGAATTTCGGGAGTTACAATCACGCTGTGCGTGAATTCTCCGCCATGCACTATGCGGTGTCCTACAGCATCTATCTCTTCGAGCGACTTGATTACCCCGCGTTCGGGACTGGTGAGCTGCTTGAGAATGAAATTGATGCCTTGTTCGTGGTTTGTGATGCTCACGCTTACGGTTTCGCTGCTGCCGTCGGGGTTTTTCATCTTGAGGAACGAGTCATCAAGCCCGATTTTTTCCATTCCGCCTGCGGCGAGAACGGCGCGGTTGTCCATGTTGTAGAGTTTGTACTTGATGGAAGAACTTCCGCAGTTGATAACGAGTATTTTCATTAGCTGTAAGATATAATTGTATGCGTTGTATTATCGTTTTACAATGCTGTCGTTTCGCTGGCGTTCTGTTTTTTCAGGGCGATAGCCTGGTTGGATGTTATGGCAATCATTTTGTATACGTCGTCAACCGAGCATCCGCGGCTAAGGTCGTTCACCGGCCGTGCAATTCCCTGCAGAATCGGGCCTATGGCCTCGGCGTTGCCAAGGCGCTGCACCAACTTGTAGGCAATGTTGCCGACTTCGAGGTTTGGCACAACGAGAACATCGGCGTGCCCTGCCACTTTCGAGTTGGGAGCTTTCTTTTCGCCGACCGAAGGTACCAGCGCTGCATCGGCCTGCAGCTCTCCGTCGATTTCTATGTGCGGGTCGTAGCGGCGTGCAAGCTTCGTGGCTTCCACCACCTTGTCAACCACTTCGTGCTGTGCCGAACCTTTGGTGGAGAAACTGAGCATAGCTACCTTGGGGTGCGGTATGCCTGCCACGTGCTGCGCGGTGTGGGCCGTGCATACTGCTATCTGTGCAAGCTGTTCGGCATCGGGCATGGGCATTACGGCCACGTCACCCATTACGAGCAGTCCGTTGTTGCCGTATTCGGCAGCTTTCGTTACAAGCAGCATGGCTCCCGATACGCATGTGATTCCTGGAGTAGTCTTTATAATTTGAAGCGCTGGGCGAAGCACATTGCCGGTGGTGTTGCGGGCTCCTGCCAGCAGACCGTCGGCCCCGCCTGTCTTGATTATCATGCAGCCGAGGTAGAGAGGGTCTTTCACAAGTTCGCGGGCGCGCTCTATGGTGAGGCCTTTCTTCTTGCGTATTTCGGCAAGCTTTTGGGCGAATTCTTCGGCGCGGGGATTGTTCAGCGGGTCGATTATAGTAGCTTTCTGCAAGTTGTGCAGGCCGTTTTTCTCAGCAAGGGCGGCAATTTCGTCGGGGTTGCCAATAAGTATCAGTTCTGCAAGTCCGTCGGCAAGCGCACGGTCGGCGGCAATCATTGTACGTTCTTCTGTGCCTTCGGGCAAGACGATGCGCTGCGGGTTCTGCTTCGCGCATTCAATCAGTTTACTGATGATATCCATTTATATGTATAGATTTGCAATTTTGTTTTCTCTGCAAAGATAACGAAATGTATTAAATTGTATTGTATTCGTTTTGTATGATTTTAAGCGTTTGCAAAAAATCGCTGTGCGGCTCTGCAAGTGTGTAAGCTATCGTTTGCAGAAACTGCGGGTAGCTTTGTGGCTCAAAGCAATAGTTCGCGGTATTGCCTGTACCATTGCGCAAATTTCTGCGTGCCTTCTTCGATGTTCACCGTGGGGTTGTAGCCGAGCTCGGTGGATATTTTTGTTGTGTCGGCCGATGTGATGTATACGTCGCCCGGCTGCATGGGCAGCATTTCGAACTGGGCTTTGCAGCCGAGTGCGTTTTCGAGTGCGCCGATGAACTGCATCAGTTTCACGGGCCGTGAGCAGCCGATATTGTATACGCGGTGCAGGGTGTCGCCTTCGGGCGGATTGAGCAGCGCGAGAGCCGTGCCGCGCACGATGTCGTCGATGTAGGTGAAGTCGCGCACCATATCGCCGTGGTTGAAAAGCTTTATGGGCCGGCCTTGCGTGATGGCGTTGGCAAAGAGAATAGGCGACATGTCGGGCCGTCCCCATGGCCCGTAGACTGTGAAGAAGCGCAGTCCGGTGGCACGGATTCCGTACAGCGACGAGTATATACATGCCATCAGCTCATTGCTTTTCTTTGTTGCGGCATAAAGGCTTTTGGGGTTGTCAACGCGGTCGTCTTCGCTGAACGGAGTCTTTTCGTTCCCGCCGTAAACGCTGCTGGAACTGGCATATACCAGTGTTTTTACACCGAAGTGCCGGCAGCATTCGAGAATATTGAAGAAACCTACAATGTTGCTGTTGATGTAGCTTCGCGGGTGGTCGATGGAGTAACGCACTCCAGCTTGGGCGGCGAGGTTGCATACGGCATCGAACTGCGTGGCCGTGAACACTTCGCGAAGTGCCGCGTCGTCGGTAATGTCAAGGCGCGAGAAGCTCAGGTTCGGGTAAATGCTGCTCGTACCTCCCGCAGCGGGGTCGATGCTGAGGTTGCGAAGGCGCTGGGCCTTGAGAAGGGGCGTATAGTAGTCGTTGAGATTGTCTACGCCGGTAACTTCGTCGCCGCGCTGTGCCAGTAAAAGCGACAGGTGGTATCCTATGAATCCGGCTGCGCCGGTAACAAGTATTTTCATCGTTTGTATGTTGTTTTATTTGTCTTCTTGTTTCTCTTCGTTAGGCTTTCTGCTGCGCATGCTTATCACTATGTTGCGCGAGTAGGTGATGAAACCCACCGACTGCCCCAGTACGAGCACGGGGTCTTGGCGAAACAGGGCATAGCTCACTATCATGCCCGAGCCAACGAGGCTGATTATCCAGAATCCTATGGGAAGTATGGAGCGGTGGCGGCGGTAGGAATAATACCACTGGTAGATGAACCGGAGTGTGAATATTATTTGGCCTGCCGAGCCGTAGAGCAACAGCAGCAAAGGTATTTTGCTGTTCATGAAAAACGAGCGTATGAATTCTTCGGCATCGCCTAGCAGATAGGCTATGGCCGCTACCGGGAGGGCAAACAGCACCACACGCACCGCCAGCGGTATCCTGGCCCAAACTCCCTTGATGTCAAGATTCCATACATATATATAATAGGCAATTAACTGCCCCAGAACTATGGCAAAGTCGTCGCGAAGGCAACCGTACACGAAAAGCAGTACACTGCCGGCGAGGCTGCAGGCCCAAAATGCCGACGGCGACACAACGCGTTTCTGCTTTTCGGAAAGAATCCATTGCACCAGCATGCGCGCTGAGAAGAATCCCTGCGCTACAAGTCCGACGGCAAAAACCAGAATGCTTCCCATGTTGTCAGTCGTTGGGAAGTGTGTTGCATTCGTCTATGCGGTAGCGTATATACCGGCTTCGCATCCAGCGGAAAGCGAAACAGTCTTCGAAAGGCTTTATCAGACGGTTGCTGAGATGGTATTTCGATACGCCTTTTGTGCGGGGGTAATGTCTCACGGGCATTTCCTTCATCTTTCCGCCTTCGAGCGCCACGAGTGCGGCCAGGAAGCGGTGCATGCCGTTGAAGAACGGGATGCGTTTGGCTATGTCGGAATGCAGCACCTTGAGCGGGCATCCCGTGTCGGTGGCAGTGTCGCCCGTCATGCTGCGACGGAAACGGTTGGCAATGCGCGACTGCATTCGCTTGCCCCAGGAATCCTTGCGGTTGGCACGTATTCCCGCCACGAGTTCAAAGTCTTCGGCATAGGGAAGCAGCAGGTTGAAATCTTCGGGATTTGTCTGCAGATCGCCGTCGATGTATCCCACAAGCGGGCTTTGCACCATGTCGAATCCGGCTTTCATTGCCGTGCTGAGGCCGTGGTTTTGTGCTGAGGAAATATAGAAGAACGGTTCGTGGCGCGAGCATATTTCCCGCATTTTCTGCAGGCTTGAGTCGCTTGAGCCGTCGTTTACGAATAGCACGCAAGTTTTCACGGAAGCCTTGCCGAGGTATGCGCTCAGCGCCTGCTCGAGTTGCGGCATGTTGTCTTCTTCGTTGTAGATAGGCACTATTATGGTAAAGGTGTAATTACCTGTCTTGTTTTCCTGCATTTGCTTTTGGCTTTAGGAGTGTTACGTTGTAGATGAAATTTTCGTCGTTGCCGTGGGCCGAGAAACGGGTGCGGTTGCTGTTGTTGTATTTCCCCACGAACACGGTGTCAATTCCCTGCAAGGCACCGTCGGGAAGTTCTTCACCCAGCGGCTTGTGGGAAAGAAGCACGCACGGAACGCGTTCCAGCAGACGGGAGTTGATGTCGGGCGAAGAGTAGTCGAGAGGATGTATGATGCGTGCCGCGGCATAGACAATTTCTATGCGCAGCTGTTCGCGCGAGTTGCTGTAGAAGTCGAGGCCGTTGAGCTGCGGGTTGCGGCGTGTGGCCGAAATGCTGTTGTATGCCGGATTGGAGAAAGTGCGCGCCACCAGGGGCATTGCGAAAATCTCGGCAGCTGCAAACGTGATAGCTACACCTATTACGATATTGCGGGCGAGGTTTCGCCCAGTCTTGTCGCACCAGTAAACTATCAGGAAAGCCATCGTGTAGCAGCAAGGCATCATCATGGGCAGCAGGTAGCGCATTTTCTTCTCGGGCATAAGCGACAGCAATACCAGTTGCAGCGCTGTCCACAGCAGGGCGGCCGTATATGGCTGGCGCATTGCGCCGAGCCTTTTGCGCCAATAGGGGAAGCATAGAGCCGCAAGCATCAGCAGCGCCCACACTCCCGTTTCGGTGAAGAACCGCCAGTAGTACCACCACGGGCGCACGTTGTGGTTTTGCCACGAACCGGTTTCCTTGTGGATTACATATTGTGCGGCTTCGGGCTGTGTACTTATTATGAGCAGATACCACCACGAACTTATGGCTATGCACAGCAGTATCATGGACGCGAGCGGCAGGCGGCGCCCTTTCATGCACGGCCGCTTCATTGCTACTGCAGCAGCAATCCATGGCAGAAGCAGCGCGTAGAGCGACACCGGCCCTTTGCTCATGAACGAAAGCCCGGTCATCAGCCCTGCCGCAATCATGTTGCGCCATACGTGCCTTTCACCGTAAAGCCCGAGCCACAGGAAATATATTCCGCCCATCATGAATGCGTGGCAGTATATGTCCCATGTTGCCGTGCGTGCCTGCAGCACAATCTGGTAGCACGTGATGAGCATGAGTGAGGCAATGAAAGCGTAGTCGCGCCTTCGCGACGTGGCTAAGGCGAACAGATGGAAAAACGCCACGAGCATGCAGCCGGCCAGTCCGCTCATCGTGCGCTGCACCTCCAGATTGTCGGGGGCGGCGATTTGCGCCACGGCAGCCAGCCAGGTAGGCAACGGTGGCTTTTCTAGACGGTATTCGCCGTTCATGGTAGGCACCAACCAGTTGCCGTTTTCCACCATTTCGCGTGCCGTCTGCAGGTTGCGCGTTTCCATTATGTCGGGGCGCAGCGATGCGTTGTTAACAAAGAATGCCACAATGCACAACATGCAAAGCAGCAAAACCGCATTCCGCGGTTTTGCTGCCTGTTTACGCATTGAGTCTGCCCCCATGATGCGTTGTTTTTAGAGTTTTATGCCGAGTTTCTTGGCAATCTCTTTTGGAAGGGCGTTTTTGTTTACCACGAAATTCATGGTCTTGTATGCAACGTAAGGCTTCGAAACATAGAATATGCCCTTGTATTTGCCGTATTCGCCCCATGAGTTCTTCACCATGTAGTATTCTGCGCCGGTGCTGTCTTTGGCCAGTCCGTAGATAACCATGCCGTGGTCGTCGGTAGTCTCCCAATTGTCGTATGCCTTTTGGCGCATTTCCTGTGTGATGGTAAGTTCGCCTTCTGCCGACACGGTATTCTTGTCGGCTTTGCCGTCGGTGCCGGTCCAGCGTGCTGCATCGCTATGGCTGAGGTCTTTAGTCTTGCTGGAAGCCGGTACGCGTGTTACGGCCCCGAAACCGGCTTCGCTCACGTCGGCTCCCCAGGCTATGGTGTAGCCGTTGTTGATGGCATTGTCGATAACTTCCATCATTTCGTTGAGCGGCAGATTGTAGCTCTGTGCCCAGCGCCAGTTGTCCTGCACTTCCACCACGAAGGGCTCGTAGAACGGGTGGTGGGTGTAGGAAGAGATTGAAACGTAGTCATCGGCGTTAAGTCCGAGGTATTCGGCAAACGATTTCGGAGTGTAGGTCTTTCCTTCGTACTTGAACGATTCGGGCAGTTTGCCGAGATAGTTGTCGTAGATAGCTTCCACGTTCTTCTTCCAGATGGGCGAGAGAACGAGCGAACGCTTTCTTGAACCTGCTTCGGGTTTCCACTTTGCTATGGAGTTGACCACGGCTCCGGCTACCATTGAAAGTTCGCTGAAGTTGAAAAGGCTGTCGCCCTGCAGGGAGCCCGGTGCGGGCATTGCGTCCTGCGGCACGAGGCCGTAGTTCTTCATGCAGTAGAGCACGTCGTAGAAACTGCCGCCTTCGGCGAACGACACATCGCCGTGGGTGCGCACTGCGGCTTCGGCGCGGTCGGTCATGGTGTGGTGCACTACAAACGACTCGCAGAGGTCGAATGTGCCCTTGCCCTTGCGCAGCAGTTCTGCCTCAAGGAATCCGAGGGTGGAATAACACCAGCATGTGCCCGACTGGTTCTGGTCTTTGATGGAGGTGATGGGAATTTCCTTCACTACGGTGAACTTCACCGTGTCGTTCTTTTCGTCGGCAAATGCCGATGTTGCGGTCACGGCCAGCGCCATGAAAGCCATGAATGATTTGTTGAATAGTTTGTTCATTATGCCTTTGCTTGTTTTTATGTTGTTTTCCGTGTGTGTCTGCCTTTATCGGTTGCGCATAAACTCTTCCACTTCGTCTACGTGGTAGGGAATGCGCTTTGTGCCTATGAAGCGACATCCGTCGCCGGTTATCAGTACGTCGTCTTCGATGCGTATTCCGCCGAAGTCGCGGTATTTGTCTATCTTGTCGAAATTCAGGAATTCCGCGTTGGTGCCTTTGCGCTGCCAGTCGTCAATGAGGTCGGGGATGAAGTAAATGCCGGGCTCGTCGGTTACCACGAAGCCGGGTTCGAGCCTGCGGCCGAAGCGCAGGGCGTTGGTGCCGAACTGTGTGGACGGGCGCACTTCGTCGTCGTAACCCACATAAGTCTGCCCGAGAGCTTCCATGTCGTGCACGTCCATGCCCATCGAGTGTCCCAGACCGTGGGGCAGGAACAACGCATGCGCTCCGGCGCGCAGCGATTCCTCCACGTCGCCCTTCATGAGTCCCAGCTCCTGCAGGCGGCGCGTGATGATGCGGCACACATCGAAATGCACGTCCATCCATTTCACTCCGGGGCGCGCCACGTGGGGCACATGGTCGTGGCATTCCACTACAATGTTGTATATGTCCTTTTGCCTGGATGTGAAGGTTCCGTTTACCGGTGTGGTGCGGGTGTTGTCGCTGCAGTAGTTGTTGTAAGTCTCTGCGCCTGCATCCACAAGCAGCATTTTTCCCTCTTCGAGCATTGCGGCCGTGGGGGTGCCGTGCAGGATTTCGCCGTGCTGCGTGGCTATGGTCTGGAACGACACCATGCTGCCGTGCGAGTTAGCCACGCCGTCAATCACTCCTGCCACATACTTTTCGGTAACTCCCGGGCGGCACAGGCGCATGGCTGTGGTGTGCATCTCGTAGCCTATTTCGGCGGCGCGTTCCAGTTCGGCGATTTCCTCGTCGCTCTTCTTGTTGCGCATCTCCACTACGGCCTTGATGAGGGGAACCGACGCTGCCTCTTTCTGCTGCGAAGGGTGAATGCCCAGAAGGTCCATGATGGCGATTTGGGTGTCGTGGCGGTATGGCGGCAGGAAGTGCACTTTCTCGCCCTGCGAAACGGCCGCGCTTATTATGGCCGGCAATTCGCGCATTGCAGCTGTGCGGGCTACGCCGCTTTGCTCGGCCATATCGGCTATGCCGGTAACCGAGCCGTACCATACGATGTCTTCGATGTCGATGTCATCGCCCACAAGGTATTCGCGGTCGTTGTCAACGTCGATGATACCTGCAAGGCCGAAACGCTGCAGGCCGAAAAAGTAGAGGAACGTACTGTCTTGACGGAATTTGTAGGTGTTGGCAGGATAGTTGGCAGGACTGTCGTTGTTGCCGAACAGAACAATGAGCCCGCCCCCTACGAGTTTCTTGAGGCGGTTGCGGCGTTCTGCGTAAGTGTCTTTGCTGAACAACATGATGAGTATAGTTTTATGCACCGCAAAGTTACTGATTTTTTTGCATTCACCGGGAAAATAACTCTTCGGTACCCGGAAGCCGTGGCGGCGGTATGCAGATAGTGGAAAAGCGCTTCCTATTTCCGTGAAAATTGTGTGCCTTGCTTTTTCAGGCTGCAAGCTCTAGCCCTATTTCCTTGCATTGCCCCCGGTTGTGGCGTTTTACGCTTTCTGCCAAAGGGGGGAAACAAAAAAAAGCGGTATATTTGCACACAATTTATTATATTAGGATATGAATATAGCTTTGATAGGTTACGGCAAGATGGGGCGCATGATAGAGCAGATAGCCCTTGAGCGTGGCCACAGGATAGTGTGTGTGGTAGACATCGACAATCATGGTGACATCAGTAGCGATGCTTTCCGCAGTGCCGATGCGGCAATAGAATTCACGGCCCCCTCTGCGGCTTACGCTAACGTGAAGGACGCTTTCGCGCAAGGCGTGAAAGTGGTCTCGGGCAGCACGGGATGGATGGATGCCCACGGCGACGAGATGCGCCGTCTCTGTGCCGACGGCGGCAATACTCTTTTCTGGAGCAGCAATTTCAGCGTTGGCGTGGCGCTTTTCAATGCCTTGAACGTATATCTCGCGAAGTTGATGAACGGCTACCCGCAATACGATGTAAAGCTGGTGGAAACCCATCACATTCACAAGCTCGACGCTCCCAGCGGCACGGCAATCACGCTTGCCGAAGGCGTTGTGACCAATCTCGACCGCAAAACCTGCTGGCATAAAGGATTGCTCACCGCCCACGACGGCACAGTGAGCGGTTCGGACGCCGTGCCTGCCAACTGCCTGGCCATCGATAGCATACGCCGCGACGAAGTGCCCGGCATTCATTCCATAATCTACGACAGCGAAGCCGACAGCATAACCATAACCCACGATGCCCACAGCCGCAAGGGGTTTGCGCTCGGCGCCGTGCTTGCCGCCGAATATACGGCTACTCATAGGGGATTCCTCACGATGCACGATCTTTTCCCGTTTTAATCTGCCGGAACCATGACTAGCGAGAACAGCAAATCCCGGACCCCGCAGCGGAAACCGGCACCGCTGAAGATGCGTGTCCTATGGTGCACGGTGTGGATGGTGTGCTACGCCGCATTTCTAGTATGGATAAAATGCTGGTGGGGAATAATCGTGATGCCGTTCATCTTCGATGCCTACATCACGAAAAAGATAAAGTGGGGATGGTGGAAGAATATCAGGAACCGCCGCAAGCGCACAATCATGAGCTGGGTAGACGCCATAGTGTTTGCACTTGTAGCCGCATATTTCGTGAACATCTACTTCTTCCAGAATTATGTGATACCGTCGTCTTCGCTCGAAAAAAGTCTGCTCACGGGCGACTACCTTCTGGTGAGCAAGATGAGCTACGGTCCGCGAAAGCCCATTACTCCGCTTTCGATGCCGCTGGTGGCCAATGAAATGCCCCTGACAGGAACCAAAAGCTATATTGAATGGCCGAAGTGGGACTACGAGCGTGTCAGCGGCCTGGGAACGGTGAAGCTTAACGACATAGTGGTGTTCAACTATCCGGGCGGTGACACCGTGGCACTGCGGCAGAGCCAGCAGGACTTCTATTCCATCTGCTATCAGATAGGGCTGGAGCTTTACGACACCGCAAACCTGGATTCGCTGCCGTGGCAGCAGCAGATGCAGGAGTTTGAAAAGGTATATTCCTACGGCCGCGCATACGTTGAGGCGCATTCCGAAGAATTCGGGAAAATTGCCGCACGCCCCGTCGACCATCGCGAAAACTATGTGAAGCGCTGCGTGGGCCTTCCCGGGCAGACTCTTCAGATTAAAAACCGCATAGTGTATCTCGACGGCAAGCCCAACAAGGAGCCCGACAATGTGCAGTACGGGTATGCCGTGACTTTCAAGGCGGCCCTCCCCGACGAACTTGCAAAGGAACTGGGAATCACCCAGGAAGACCTCGGCGAAGTGTCGCCCGTAAATCCGGCTACACGCTATATGCCGCTTACCGCGCACGCGCTGAAGGTGCTGCGTGGGCGCAAGGATATAGTGGAGTCTATAGCCGAAGAACCGCCCTACAACAGCAACCTCTATCCGCTCAATATGGCAAAGCATTGGACCGTGCACAACTACGGTCCCGTGTGGATACCCAAGCGAGGCGCCACCGTGAAGCTCGACAGCACTAATTATGCCATTTACGAGCGCCCGATACGCGTTTACGAAAACAACAGCTTGGAACTGCGCGACGGCAAGATTTACATCAACGGCAAGCAAACCGACAAGTATACGTTCAAGATGGACTACTACTGGATGATGGGTGACAACCGCGACCGCTCTGCCGATTCGCGCTTTTGGGGATTCGTGCCCGAAGACCATATTGTGGGCAAACCCATTTTCGTGTGGTTCTCGCTCGACAAGGACCGCAGCCTCTTTGACGGAAAGATTCGCTGGAACAGGCTCTTCCGGTTGGTGGACAATATCAAATAAGAACTACAGTTTTGTGAGATTTGCAGAAATTTAGAGTACAGGGGGATGTGTTGCGTGCATTGGCTGTGTTTGTAGCAGCCTCCCTTGTGCTGTGGCTTCTGCGTACCTTCGTGTGCCAGATTTATACCGTGGAGTCGGGGCAGCCTGCTTTGCCTTTTCTCTACGGCGACCGCGTGGTAGTTACCAAAACCGACTATGGCATACGTTTGCCTTCGTGTGTCCCGAGGCAGTGCTGCCGGCTGGGAAACGGTGCTCCGCAACGCGGCGACATGATTGCTTTCAATATTCCCAGCAGCCCGGAATTCCTTTGCGGCAACGTGACGCTGGCCCAGTGCATGGCCCTGCCGGGCGACACGGTTTACATTACCGGGAATTTCGAGGTGTCGCTGCACGAAACTGCCGAAGCCTACCCGTTTGCCGTCCCTGCCAAAGACACTCCCGTTGAAGTTACACGGTGGAATGCGCGGCTGCTGTGCAATGCCGTGAACCTGCACGAACCGTGCCACTATGCCGAAATTGCAGGCGACACCCTCATGCTCGACGGGCATTCTGTAAGATACGTGGTGTTTTCGCAAGATTACTATTGGGTATATTCGGGAAAGCAAGCAAATCGCCGCGATTCGCGCAGCTACGGATTCGTGCCCATGAATCATATAATAGGGAAGGCACGGTTTGTGGCCTATTCCGTGGAGCCCGGAGCGCCGATAAGGCAATGCCTGCGCCGCGGGCGGTTTTTCATGAACCCCAAAATCACTGGCAAATGAAATCTGCAGCCCTGCTTGCGTCAGCTTATCTTCCCCCCGTGCAGTGGTTTGCCAAACTTGTGGCTTACGGGCATGCCTACATCGAGCAGTATGACAACTACCACAAGCAGACTTACCGCAACCGCTGTATCATAGTCACCCAGGCAGGGACGCAGGCGCTGACTATACCCGTGACGCTGCCCGAGACGAAAACGCAGATGCGCGATGTGAGGATAAGTGACCACGGCAACTGGCAGCATCTTCACTGGCAGTCGCTGGTGAGCGCCTACGAAAACAGTCCGTTCTTTGAATATTATGCCGACGATTTCCTGCCGTTTTATGAGAAAAAATACCGCTTCCTGCTCGACTTCAACCAGGAAATCACCCACACGCTTTGCTGCTTTCTTGACATTGACTGCCAAATGAAGCTTACTGAAAGCTATGGCGATGCCGCGGCGCTTGGGGCCGATGATTTCCGCGAAGCAATAACTCCCAAGCACGCACCGGGCGACGACAGTTTCTGCGCCGTGGAATACTGGCAGGTGTTTGCGCAGCGCAACGGTTTCAAGCCGAATGTAAGTGTGGCCGACCTGCTTTTCAACGAAGGCCCTGCGGGAGTTGTGACGCTTGCACGGTGCAACGTGGGCGGGGAATGAAAAAGGGTGTTGCGGCTGCCGAATATTGCACGGTGACCGGGGGAAGCCTAATGGTCACCGGTTTCAGTCAAGTCTTCGATATTGAAATCAAAGCCGTCGTCGTATCCTTCGGAATCTGCATTCTCCGTAAAGTCGCCGCTGTATTCCGAAGTGAGCATGTAGTCGTCTATTTCGCGCCGTTCTTTTTTTGTAGGGCGCCCCGTACCGCGGTCGCGCACTGCGTTTCTGCCGATGCGCGTCATTTCGAGGTATTCCAGTTCCTGCTTCGGGGTGACATTCCTCAGTACATCGGGCACTTTGGCTGCGCCCACCCTTTGCGTTATGGGCATCAGCACTTCGAACACGTAGGTTATCGGCGGTTTGCGCACGCCTATCCTGTCGCCCTGTACTACGGTGTGGGAAGGCTTTGCCAGGGAGCCGTTGACAGTTACCCTTCCGCCGCGGCATGCCTGTGTGGCAATGCTCCGCGTCTTGAAGATGCGGGCTGCCCATAGCCATTTGTCTATTCGCGAACTGCCCATGGCCTTTATTTGTTGTTGTAGTTGGTCATTGCCAGGTTGATGCCGGTAAGACAGAAAGCCTTTATGGCATCGCAGGCAACTTCCAGTCGGGCGTCCATGGTGGCATTCTGTTCGGGAGAGAATTTCCCCAGCACCCAGTCTATCTGCCCCCCGCGCGGGAATTCGTTGCCGATGCCGAAGCGCAGACGGGCATAGTTTTGCGTGCCCAGCACCGAGGTTATGTGCTTGAGCCCGTTGTGCCCCGCCTCGCTCCCTGAAGACTTCAGCCTTATCTTTCCGAACGGCAGCGCGAGGTCGTCTACTGCCACCAGTAGGTCGGCAATGTCGATTTTCTTCTGTTGCATCCAGTACCTAACGGCGTTCCCGCTGAGGTTCACGTAGGTGGAAGGTTTGAGCAGGTACAGCCTATTGCCCCGCAGCGGCATAGTTGCTACAAAGCCGTAGCGCTTGTCTTCGAAATCGATTCCGGCACTTTTTGCCAGGGCATCGACAATGCGGAACCCGATGTTGTGGCGTGTTCCTTTGTATTCGCTGCCGATGTTACCGAGCCCGGCAATCAGAAAATTCTTGTTTGCCATAAACTAATCGCTATGTGTGGGTATATCGAAATAAATCGGGCGCAGAACCGATAGCTCCGCGCCCGTTATAGTGCAAGACGTTGTTATTAGTTGGCAGCGGCTGCAGCAGCGGCGTTGCTCTGGGCTGCACGTGTAGTCTTCACCGTGCACACAACAACCTCTTTCGGAGTCACGAGTTCTAGTCCTTCGAAACTCAGTTCGCCGGCCTTAATGCTCTTGCCGAGGTTCAGGTTGGTAACGTCGATGAAGAGTTTCTCGGGAATCTTGTCGTATGTAGCCTTCACTTTCAGTTTGCGCACAGCCACGCTCAAGCGTCCGCCGGCCTTTACACCGATTGCGAGACCTGTGGTCTGGATGGGCACTGCCATTACGATGGGCTTCTCGGTGTGAACCTCAAAGAAGTCGATGTGCAGGATGGTGTCCTTTACGGGGTGGAACTGTGCGTCCTGAATGATTACGGTGTGCACTTTGCCGTCGATTGTGGCATTTACGAGGTAGATGTCGGGAGTGAAGAGAAGTTTGCGGGCTTCTTCGTAAGAGATTGTGAAAGAAGTTGCCACCGGCTTGTTGTTGGCGTCCTTCTGCTCTCCGTACATTACGCAAGGCACGAGACCTTCTTTGCGGATTGCGCGTGCGGCTTTCTTGCCAAGCTCGTTGCGCACTGTCCCGTTGATTTCAATTTGTTTCATTGTGTTACTCTAAATTAAGTTGTGAAATACCTTAATTCGCCATCACACTGCTTAAGCCAAGCTATTGTTCCGGCAAAATCGGATGCAAATTTACTGATTTTGCCCGAAACTGCAATGTAATCAGGCATTTTTTATCTGCGTGCCGCCATTCTGGCTGCGGAATGGATAACTTTGCCCCCATGAACACAGACAGGGCCGGAGCCTGTGCCGGCAGCAGAAAGATATACGCCATTTTCAACGCAGGCCACGACGAAGCCATGGCATCGGGGCTTGCTGCCTTCACTACGTCGCTTGCCGCGCGCACCATTTCGCGCGACCTTGCGCTTTTGCCTTATTGGAGCTTTGACTGCGACGGGGTAGTGGTGCCCGATGTTTCTCTGTGCCGCGATTTCCTTTCGCGCAGCGCGCTGCCTTTGCCGGGCAAGGCGCTTGCCGCGTCGTTGGCTGAAGCGGGCGGGCACTGCCTCGAGCCGTGGGGATGGGATCCGGCCATAAGGCACCGTGCCGACAGGGCTGGGATTGAAGGCTGCTGCACGGCCGGAGACATCGAACTGCTGATGCGGCTCCAGCACCGCCGCTTCAGCTCGCAGTTTCTCGCCCGGCTTCTATGCCGCCTGCGCTCTTGCAGCGAACTGGCTGCGCTGCGTTTCGCGGGAGAGTCGCATTTCGCCGAGAGCGTGGGCGAGGTTGAGGAAATAGTATCCCGCATGTCGAAATGCGTGTTGAAGCGCCCGTTTTCGGGTAGCGGCAGGGGGATAATGGTTGTGGAGAAAACGTTGCAGCGCCGGGAGCGGGAATGGTGCGACGCCTCGTGCCGCAGATGGGGAGGCGTGGAAGTGCAGCGCTACTGTCATTGCGAAGCCAACTTCGCTATGGAATTCACAAAGACGCGCGGCGGTGACTTCCGCTTTGACGGATATTCGCAATTTGTGACGTCTGCCGGCGGTGCCTATGCCGGCAACTTACTTTCGGCTGACTCTCTGCGCGGCGGCAATGTGTGGCGGATGCTGTGCACCGATGCCGGATGCCCGCAGGAAAGCGCCGGCGACATGCACGGGGCCTTCTGTCGCTGCGTCCGCGAGGAACTCGCAGCCGCGGCGCCGTCGTATTCGGGGGTGCTGGGTGTGGATATGATGTTGTGCAACGAGGGCGGAAGGCTTGCGGTGTTTCCGTGTGTGGAAATCAATTTCCGCCATACCATGGGCATGGTGGCCAACTCGCTGGGACTGGCTCCGGAACGCGGCACCACGGCATGGTTCAGGATTCTATATGAACCGCAGCGCGGCGAAATGCTGGAACGCACCTCGCGGCTTGAGCGCAGGCATCCGCTAGTGAAACGGCACGGCAGCGGAGCGGGCTTTTCAAGCGGATATCTGCCGCTGACTCCCGTTACGGCCGATACCCGGTTCCATGCCTGCGTGATGTTCTATTGAACCGCGGAAATAATTAGCAAATTAGAAAAATTGGCACCCCCTCTCGCGTGGCGGTTGCTTTCGTGCGCTTTTGTGCCGAATTATTAAACATAATTTCAAAGGAGCGAGGGGCGTTAATTTTGTCAATTAATCAAAATACTTTTTTCCGGGTTTTATGGGGTAAGGGGC
>CAVFSQ010000007.1:0-3396 GCA_963625145.1 Bacteroidaceae bacterium
CTTGCTCGGTGATGCTTCGGGCGTGGAAAGTGACCCTCCGATTGTTGACGGCAGCTATATGCGTGTCGGCTCCGAACATTCTTTTGCCACTGCAGGTGTCGGTTGCTTAGGATACACGACTTCTCCGCAGACCACCAAGACACTGTACCCGCTTTTGAGATATTATTTGTCTCCCGACTTCAGCCATGCATATACTGTGAGTAAAGCCGGAAAAGTGAACCAGGCAAGTGATGTGGTATTCAATGTGTATTTCTCCAAGTCTCAATACCAAATAATACGAATGACACTCGATACCCATGAAACATCGAAATCCGAGAAATTTACGTTGAATAGCAGCGAAGTCCCTGATTTTACAAATACTGATTTTATGAACGGATTTCGCAATGAGTCGACAAGCGATATGGATATTTTCAACGGCTATGTTTCGACAAATACCCGCCGCAACGAGATATTCCAAGGATTTGTAGATATAAATACCCTAGACTACAACGATGACGGCACCGACGATATTTTTCTGTTTCTGAGCAATACCTTGCATGTCTTCGACGGCAGTACTCTGAAAGAAATTTCTTCCAACAAACTGCTGTCGTACACCAATTGCAGTCCAGCTTCTGTGGTCGTAGACATAAACGGTGACGGATTTGACGACTATCTAAGCCTTGTTATGTCTGTCGAAGGTTGTTCTCGTGGGTATTCGAAGACTCTGAAGGGGTTCTATGTGGTTTCTTCGTATTCCAACGACACGTTGTCGTATACTTTCAAACAAGTGTCGATGAATGCCTCTGATATCTCGCGTGATAAATACACATGGCGCGCTACATTGGCAATGCGCTTGTACTATCCCGAAGGGAAGAGCAATGCTGCACAGTTGCTGTTCGCAGTATCGGAAATTGCAGGGTCTTCCGGTACTGTGCCGGCACGATTCTATCAAACCCTCACCTCGGCTAGACTCACAACCGGAGACATCGGAGTGAGTGCCGATTCCAAAGACTGGTACCAGGTTGTGGGGTGTGTGCGCGATACGGTTCTTTTTCAGTCTATCACATCGGCAGGGTATGCCTTTGGGAATCTCCACAATCGTCGTCGGCCCTTCCTGTTTGGCCGCCCCGCTTTGGCTACGGCATTCATCGACGGCTACAACGAGCAGCAGCTGGTGTTCTGGGTGAGCAAGGTGTATAAGTTCAATGGCAGCACAAACACATTCTCAGTGGTATACGACATTCCGAACAAGCACACCCAATCCAACGATAAGGGTTTCGACCGTGTGGTTGGTGGACAGGTTGAGGCTATAAAGACTGCCGACCGTGTAACCGAAGGGCGTGAAATGTTTGTGTTCTTCCTTGCTGATTCTCAAAATAAGAACGACATAGGAACTCTCTACGATGATTACGATTGGAAGGATACTGCTTACAAACTGGCTGGGTTGTGGCGTAACGAGAATACCGATGAGGCCACGTGGTATATCGTCGCCCCCGAAACCTATATCGAGGGCAGCGATGGTGCAATGTGTCTGTGTCTTACCCCCGCATACCGCGGCAAGGGCGCTCGGCTTAAACTGTTGCGCAAAGATCTTGGTTGCAGCAATCCCGTGATTTCCTACGTGCTTGCAGCACCGCCGTATATCAATGGCCTGACCACAAATCCAGGACAAATATCCTTCACAAAGGATCAGTCAACATCGTCAAGCAGTAGCGAAGCCACTACATGGCAAATCGGCGGCGGCGGCGACTTTACTGCAAAATTAGGCAGTTTCTTCTCAATCAATATACGCGGTTCGGTGGTGCATAAATGGACCGACCTTATCCGCAAAACCATAAAGTCGTCTGAAAGCCGCAGTTCCGGAACGCAGTCGGGACAAGATTACGTTGTGTTCTATTACATGCCTACCGACGTGTTTACTTATGAGGTAGTGGAATGCAGCGAAATTCCCGACATCGTAGGCACCCAATTCAAACTCACAAAGGTGCGCAATACGGGCATCATGCAGAAAGGCATGCTCGTTTCCGACTACAACGAAATGGTGAAAGGCACCTCGTGCCCGCAGATTGGCAAGGACGTGTTGCCGCACACCGTGGGTGATGTGAGTTCGTATAAACATGGAGCATATAAAGAAAGCGAAATGCGTAGCGCCTTTAATGTTGAAGGTTCCGATTTCTTCCGCTATAGCACGGCGTTTGACGTGCCCGAAGAAACCGCCGTCGAGAATGTATCGCTTGCCTATGGTGAAGGCGAATCGACAGAACATTCAGAGGCAACCAGTGTAGACGTCACAGTTACATTCGGATTTGGCAAACAGGAATGGATGTTTGGCGGCGATCTGTTCATAACAGGCGGATGGTGCGGAAGTTGGTCGATGAGCAAGTCGTGGGACAATACCTACAAGATCGATGCCAGATTGCCGAATATTGTCAACCCTCACGACAATAGCTATACATATTGCCTCGTGTGGTACCGCCACCATGTGAAGAACTCCGACGGCAGCGACAATCAGGACTACATGGTGGCCAACTGGTATGTGCTTGAGGACAACACGGCAACCAAAATGTCTCTGGCTGACATCCTGAGCAAAGGAAAGGAAAACGACCTTTATATGGTGAGCGATGATCTTACGGCTGCTTATAAGAACGGCGATGCCAGCATTCTGTTTGCAAAAGATGCAGGCAAATGTTCGCCCAAGCAGGAGCGCGGCACAATGCGCGACCCGTATTCCAATGAAGAATTCGACCAAAGCAACTGGATTCGCATAGAAGGCCCTGAAGGCATGGCCAGCGACATTACGCCGTCGAATGCATTGCTGCCCGGCGGTACGATAAGGGGACTGTACAGCAGCGACGAATACGGCAACCCTTCCTTGAAAATCGTTACCGACAAGATTCAGGCAAGCAAAGGCAAAATCTACATGGGCAACAACAATGTAGTGGCAAACTTCGCCCTCGTACAGGCCGACAGTGCAAAAGACGTGTTCCTTGTAACGCCCAAGCCCTTCGAGTATGTGCAGGTGAAGGATGCAGTGCTGAGCGACGACAAGACCACATTCTACATGCCGTCGTCTTCAACCGAAGCCAACGACTACGGGCTTATCGGCTCGGCTAAGATAGACTGGAGTATGGCAGGCAGTTTGCTTGATAAGATAACCAACACCGGCGAAGACAATCTATACAACTTCTCGGCCATAGTGTATCGCAATGCAAAGAAGCCCAACGTGAAGACTACTGCACCGACACCCGATGGCGGATGGACAATTATGCCGCTTGAAGGCGGAATCTTCAAAGATTTCCCGACACGCATAAGGAAAACTGATGTAGCTGGCAAGGTTGTGGCGTGCGTGAGATACTACGACCTGATGGGTCGCGTGTGCACTCAACCGGCTAACGGACTGTACATAAAGGTTACCAC
>CAVFSQ010000007.1:3416-7040 GCA_963625145.1 Bacteroidaceae bacterium
TCCCATTAACCATTGGAGGCAGCAAGACGACCTGATCGGGTTTTTCAATGTCCGCGTGTTTTGTATACATGCTTTCCACTTGCCGGAAATTGGAAAAGGTGTATTTTTGCGAATATACCAATTCGCTGTAATCAAGCGTGTTTCCAATCACTATGAAGCTGAAAGAGGGCGTTTACGAAAATGTTATAAGCCGACAGACGGCTGCCGATATCCGCGAAACCGAAGCAGTGGGGCTGGTCTGCAAAACCGCGGACATAGACAGTGCTGAGTCAATAAAAATACTGGCTGATTTCCTAGCCCATTCAATAATGAAGAAACTCGGCGACAGGAATTTCTCTGTCGAAGAAAAAATAGGCATGGTAAACGATGTACTTGAGAAAACGCAAATGTCCGATGAAGATGCCCTCGAAGTTCCCCGGCTTCTTTCGGCCGTGATAAGCCGTCAGCGTCAAGTTACCTTCGAAGCTACTGCTACGGATTTGGTGCGGCCAAGGTCGGGTTTCCGTGTGAGTAATCTTTTCACCGGAGGGCAGCCGGAGATTTCGCTTTGCGCAAGGCCGGAAAACAAAATGCTTTATAATTTTAAAAAGGTGGCTTAGTATTAAAAAACCAAAGCACCTTTTTTGTATCTTTGGCTCAGAATGATATAAGTGTCCTTTTGCGGCACAGATAAACGGCAAACAATAAAAATATGGATGTTCTTTTCTTCATAATTCTTCTTTTGGGCATTATTTGGATTGTTGATAAAATCGGATTAATTCCTTTTATCATAATAGTTCTTGCAATCATAATTGCACTTTTTATTTGGGTAGAGTGCGATGAAAGAAAGGAAAAGAAGGAAAGGGCAGAAAGGGAACGTTTAGAAGAAGAGAAAAGACAGAAATTGCAACAGTTGGCGGAACTGAGAGAGCGTCGGAGGGCGGAAAGTGAAGAGCGTCGTAGGGCGGCAGAGGAGACACTGCGAAAAGCTGAAGAGGCGTATAGGAAAACTAAGCAGGAAGCACGACAGAAAGCAAAATTGGAAGCGCAGCTGAAAGCGGAGCAGGAAGCACAGCGGAAAGCGAAATTGGAAGCAGAATTCGAAGCGGAACTTGAAGCGCTGCGTAAAGTGAGAGCAGAACTTGAAGCGTTGCGTGATTCGAAAAAAGAAGATGAACAGGTTGCGAAGCAGGAAACCCAACCGAAACCGAAAGCAAGGCGAAAGAAAAAGAAACAGAAACAGCCGCCCGTTCAGTGAAACGGAATCGCGCTTTGCTTCTTATGGATAAAGAATATAATAGAGGCTGTGCCGTAAGAAATTGATTGCGGCACAGCCTTTCTTGAATTTAAGTCTTTGGAATACGGCGGAATACCGTTCGGCCTATGCGTTATTTCAGCAGTTTTTGCAGCAGCGGCAGCAGTTCGTCGGCCATTTTCTGGTGTTGCTTGTAGCTTGGGTGCCAGCATGCGCCGTAGCCTAAATCGCCGCTTTGAGGAGTGAAGTCGAGACGGTAGATTTTATTGTCGCCGGCTTTCTTTAGGTCATTGGCAATTGTGTTGAGCGTCTTTTTATGCAGTTCGTTTACTTCGCCCTGCAGCATGCTGCCGGTGAGCATCACTATCGAAGCGTCGGGGTAGTGGCTGCGTACGGTGGCAACCAGTTCGCGGTAGGCGCTTTCGTAGAGTGATATGTCGAAGGTTGGTGTTGAGAGGTCATTGGTGCCGATGTTGATGCACACCACCTCGGGAGTGAAGCGCGTAAAGTCCCAGCGTTCGCTGTGGTCGTAGAGGATGGTGTAGGGATATTCGTTGCGTATGTTGTCGGCATTGCCTTCGCGCGGTCCGCCGGCATTGCGGTAGGCTCCGATTCCGCTTCGGGCTATGGCGGTGTGCAAGGCGTCGAGTTTGTCGCTAACGATGTTGGCATAGGTGTAGTAGTGGTTCTCGGTTTCAAATTCAAAGGGGTCGGAGTTGCGCAATGCCTCGTTACCGAAGCCGCAGGTGATGGAGTTGCCAATAAACTCTATGCGGTGCTTGGGCAAGGTGGGCTTGAAGAGCTTGCAACCTTTGTCGACGATGAATCCGCGGAAGTCACCTTTGCGGTCGAGCCCTTCGATAACGTACATTGCCCTTACGGTGTGCTTACCGGGGCGAAGGGCGGCGGCAACAGTCACCACCGAGTCTTTGGCGGCATTGAAGCCCACTTTGAATGCCGTGCAGTTGTCGATGCTTACCATAAAGTATCCGGTCATAGGCTTGCATACCATCTTGAGCGATGTACCGGTGAAGCCTGCGCGTATTTCGGTACCTGGGAAATTGAACGACGGAGCATCGGGGTTGCGGAAGCTAACGCGTCCTACATACACTATCGATTTGTCGGTGGGGCGTATCCACGAGCCTTCGGGCGGTAGGGTCACGCTTGCCGATATTGTTGCGGCGAGTGCTATGAATGATGCCGCGAGTGTGTTTCTTAATGTCATGTTGTTGCTTGTTTTTTTACGTATGCGCAAAGTTATGAAAAACAAACGTGACGGCAAGGCAAATGTCGCGGCAATGCGCCCCAGTTGCAAAAAACGAGGGCAGGAAAAAGCCGTGTGACTTTTCTCCTGCCCCGGATTCGGAGTGCGATGCCTTTATGCTTCGCCGTTTACTTTCACAGAGGGATTCCCGGGAAAACGTATCTCCCCGAAAGCCTGCTCGTATTTCTGTACATTGCTTTGCAGCGCGAACATCAGGCGCTTGGCATGTTCGGGAGCCATTACCACGCGCGACTTCACGGGGGCTTTGGCGGTGCCTGGCATCACACGGATGAAGTCGAAGATGAATTCGGCGCTCGAATGGGTTATTACTGCAAGGTTTGAATATACGCCCTCCATCTGCTCGGCGGGCACGTTGATTTCAAGTTTGTTCTGGTCGTTTTGGTCTGCCATGGTGTTATGAATTGTTTGTTGTTGTAAGTTATAAGGGCAAAGATAACCAATTCGCTTCAATTTCCAGCGCAATGCCGCAAAGAAGTTGTGGGCGGTTTGTGTCGGAAGCATGAGAGTTTTCCGGAACACTGAAAATGGAATTTTGCAATTTGCCGGTGTCAAAATGAAAGCGACACCATGAAAAATCGTAAAGCTCAAGGGGGAAAACATATAAAAAACATTTACGGCTGATTTGCAGAAAAAACGGAATGCCTAATTTTGCACCACCAAAATCAAACAGGTATTATTAAACCAAATTGACAATGAAAAAGTTGTTTACAATTCTCGCCGTTTGCGTGGCAATGGTTTCCGCAAACGCACAGTCTGCCGTTAAAGGCAACAAGTTCGGTGACAACTGGACGCTCGGCATCTCGGGCGGTGTAATCACCACCACAGTTAACCACGCTTTCTTTGGAAGCATGCGCCCCACCGTTACTCTTGAACTTTCGAAGTGGTTCACTCCGGTTTATGCACTTGCAGTGCAGGGCCAGACGGGCTTCAACTACGACAAACTCGGCACAATGTTCCCCGAATCAAACTTCGGTAAAAGCAAAACTGCATTCGACGCTACTCAGGTGATGCTTCTCAACAAGTTCAACCTTTCAAATCTTTTCGGCGGCTACAAAGGCGAGCCCCGTTTCTTTGAAGTGGAAGCATATTTCGGTGCAGGCTACAC
>CAVFSQ010000007.1:7050-16217 GCA_963625145.1 Bacteroidaceae bacterium
CATTTCTATCTTAGCGGTGCAGACAACAACGGTCTTGACGGTTTCAGCTCGAAGACTGGCTTGAACTTCAACTTCAACCTTGGCGAGGCTAAGGCATGGCAGATCAACATCAAGCCAGCAATTACTTGGGTTCTCGATGGCGACAACACCGTTCATCCTTTGAATTACAACGTGAATCACTCTGCTGTGGAGCTTACTGCCGGCGTTACCTACAAGTTCGCTACAAGCAACGGTACCCACAACTTCGTGAACGTTAAGGAGTACGACCAGGCTGAAGTTGACGGTCTGAATTCGAAAATCAACGCTTTGCGCGGACAGGTTGACGGTCTCAACGGCGAGATTAACAATCTCAAGGCACAGAACGCAAAATTGCAGAGCGAACTCAACGACTGCAAGAACCGCAAGCTTGAAGTTGTGAACAATAACATCGTAAACCGCGACCTTGAAAGCTACGTTACCTTCGCACAGGGCAAGAGCACTGTTGAACGCTCGCAGATGCCCAACGTGGAGCGCGTTGCTACTTATCTCAAGAATCACCCCGATGCAAATGTTGTGATCAAGGGTTACGCTTCGCCCGAAGGCAGTGCAGAAATCAATGCCAAACTTTCGAAGAACCGTGCAGAGGCTGTGAAGAAAGTGCTCGTTAAGAACTACGGCATCAAGTCGTCGCGCATACAGGCTGAAGGCCAGGGGGTGGGCAACATGTTCAAGGAACCCGACTGGAATCGCGTGAGCATCTGCACACTCGACAAATAAGCAGTCAGTTATAATATTATAGAGAGAGGCGCCCTTTCGTGAGAAAGGGCGCCTCTCTCTATGGGTGGCGGGCATGTCGCGCCTCAGAAGCACAGTGGCTTGGCTTCGGCTAAATGGCACTCTATTTCCCCACGCGGTACTAGTGTAATCTTCAGCGTACGGAAGCGGGGCAGGGCTGCGAAGAATTCCGAAGTAGAAGTGTACCAATCGGCTTTTACCACTTCCGGCGACGAGAGCATAAGTCGGCTTATCTCGCGTATGCGTGTTGTGGCAACGGCTGCGATGCCTGTTGTGCCGCTCTGCAACTCCACTACGCAGAATACAGTAAGCCGCGGTGCGTGTTGTTTCCCTGTTGCTATAGCAGGCAAGTTGTGGCGGCGTGCCGATATGCTGACGTGGCGGCCGTAGCGGAAGTTTATGTCGTTCATCATGCGGCGGAATTCTTTGCCGTGGGCCGAAGTGTCGGCTATTTGCCGCGAGTCGATGAAGTAGTGTATCATTTCATGGATTATGATGTCGTTGAGCGCTTCGGGTTCAAAGTCGTAAAGGCAGCTGATACATAACGTGAAACCGTATTTTCGCTCTTTGCCGAAAAGTGTCCGGGTTTTTCTGTAGCGTAGTTGCCCCAGGCTGCCCAGAGCATTGCTCAAACGAAACGACGGCACAACAAGTGTGCCGTCGAATATCATATCATTGTATTCGTGGAATTTCCTTTCAATGTATTCCAGTGAGGCTATCATTGGAACTTGCCGTCGTCAGTTAGCGATGATAATGGCTGTACTGGTGTAGGAAATGCGGTAGCGCTCAAGTTTGCGCCCCTTTTCTCCACTTACCACAAGACCGCCGTTGCTGAGGTCGTAGGTGCGGTGGCAACGGCTGCACGAGGCGAGTGCCCCGTTTTCCAAGGTAAGCGCTTTTGCTATGTTGTCGTTGTAGTTGCAGTTCGGGCAAGCCAGGTCGTAGCACAGGTATGGGTAGTCGCCTGTACCGAGTTCGGTGAGCGATGAGCGTCCCACTATAAAGCCGCCTATACATATGAAGGTTTTGTAGGCTGCATAGGCATCGCGGTTTATTTGTGCCGAGTTGTTGAGCGTGTGGAAATAGTAGTGCAGCGCATCAGCACTTATAGTGCAATATTCTCCGTACGACCCCATTGCCTGGGTGAGCGGGGCTATGGTGTTGACGGGTGAGAACGAGAACGAGGCGCGGTTGTTCGAGAATTTCGACTCTACAGTGTCACCGTCACACGCCACTAGCGTGGCGGCAAACAGTGTTGTTGCCAGTAGTATAGCGCTTGTCCTTGCTGTGGCTTTGTTCATGGCTTATGCTTGCTTTCCGGCCAAAAGGCTTTCGATGGCTTTGTCCACGCGCTCGAAATGGAATTCGCCGAGCGTAGCGTTCATGAGTTCGGCAATCTTGTCGTTGCAGAGGTTTCCGATGCTGCCTTCGTGGGTGTGGTGCAGGTTTTTGTCGGGCGAGAACTTGCCGGCTTCTATTTCGAGCCCCACTTGGCGGTAAGCTTCGCGGAACGGGGTGCCGGCCAATACGCGGCGGTTTACTTCTTCTACCGAGAATATCGGGTCGTAGAGAGGATTGTCGAGTATGTGTTCGTTCACTTCGGTGCGCTCCACGATGTAGGTGGTCATGCGCAGGCAGTCGAGCAGTTCTTCGAATGCCGGCATGAACACTTCCTTTATGGTTTGAAGGTCGCGTGAGTATCCGCAGATAAGGTTGTTCATGATTGATATTATCTGCCCGGGGAGTGTCTGCAGTTTGTTGCATTTTGCGCGTATCAGTTCAAATACGTCGGGGTTTTTTTTGTGCGGCATGATGCTCGAGCCTGTAGTGCATTCTGCGGGCAGGTGTATGAACCCGAAGTTCTGCGAATTGAAAGTGCAGGCATCGAATGCCAGTTTTGCGATGGTACCGGCAATCGACGCTATGGCGAATGCTATTGTGCGTTCGGTTTTTCCGCGTCCCATTTGTGCGTAAACCACGTTGTAGTCCATGGAGTCGAATCCCAGCAGCCGTGTGGTCATTGTGCGGTTGAGCGGGAACGAGGAACCGTAGCCTGCTGCGCTTCCCAGCGGGTTGCGGTTGGTTATCCTCCATGCGGCGAGCAACAACTGCATGTCGTCGGCAAGGCTTTCGGCATAGGCTCCGAACCACAGTCCGAAACTGCTTGGCATCGCCACTTGCGTGTGGGTGTAGCCGGGCATGAGCACGTGTTTGTATTTCTCACTTTGCTTCTGCAGTTCGGCAAACAGTTTCTGGCTTTCGTCGGCAATGTTGCGTATGCTGTCGCGTGCGTATAGTTTGAGGTCTACAAGAACCTGGTCGTTGCGCGAGCGTCCACTGTGTATTTTCTTTCCGGCGTCGCCGAGACGGCGTGTGAGCATGAGCTCCACTTGCGAGTGCACGTCTTCCACGCCTTCTTCGATTACGAACTTGCCGCTTTGCGCCAGGTTATAGATGTCGCGCAGTTCCTTAAGCAGTGCCTTGAGTTCGGATGCCGTGAGCAGGTTGATGCTTTCGAGCATTGTGATGTGGGCCATTGAGCCGAGCACGTCGTAGGGGGCCAGATATACGTCGAGTTCGCGGTCACGGCCTACGGTGAATTTCTCAATCTGCTTGTTGAGCTCCACGTTTTTTTGCCATAGTTTGTTTGCCATTTTGTTTACCATTATGTTTGTTTTGGGGCGGCAGTCTCAGGGTAGTGAAGTTGTCGCTTTGGGTGTTGTTGCTTTTCTGTGTGGTGGAGATGGAAGGGTGGATTATTGTTGCGCCGTACCCCCGGTGCCACTCTGCAGTTTGCCGTAGGGCAGCGAGGCAAGTATGCCTGCCAGGTTATTGACGCCTGTGGGAAGGTATTGGTCGGCTATTCCCTTTATAAAGAAGTTCAATTCGGCTCCTGCCGTTACCTTTATTTTGCTTCCCATTTCCGTGGGCAGAATCTGTATCCACAGACAAGTGTCAACGGGCAGTCCCTTGGCTTCCACTTTAATAAGTTTGGGCTGTTCGCGCTCCACAATCTGCAGCGTTACCTTTCCCACTATCGGCGCTTCGAATGTCACACAGTCGGTCGTGGCTTCCATGTCGTGCAGCGCTTTTTGTGCCTTTTCTACGTTTTCCTTGCCAACTTTTGCCGCGAGGAGTTCTCGCAGTTCGGCATTCTCAAGCGCATGTTCCAGGCGCTTCAGTATACTGAGGTCGGAAAGCACGCTGTATACTTGCGCATCGGACGAATCGCTGTGGCGTATCTCGCTTTCGTATTTTTTTAGGCTCATTACACAGTGGTTATTTGCCAGTCCAGTTTGCGGGGTCTTTGCGCCATGCGTCGAGCAGTGCGAGCTGCGATTCCTTAATGTATCCTTCCTTTATGGCTGTCTGTACTACGGCGTTGTAGTCGGTTATGGTGGTGAGTTCCACTCCTGCATCGGCGAATGCTTTTGTTGCCACGTCGAAGCCGTAGGTATATGATGCCACCATACCCACAACTTCGCATCCTGCCTGATGTATAGCCTCGACAGCTTTGAGCGAACTTGAGCCTGTGGAGATGAGGTCTTCCACTACCACTACTTTTTTGCCTGCTTCGAGGTCGCCTTCTATGAGGTTTCCCAGTCCGTGGTCCTTGGCTTTGGCACGCACGTATACGAAAGGCAATGCCAGTTCGTCGGCCACGAGTGCTCCCTGCGCTATTGCTCCTGTGGCTACGCCTGCCACCACTTCGGCTTTGGGGTATTTCTCTGCTACGATGCGGCTGAGCTGAAGTTTTACGAAGGCGCGCAGCGAGGGATAGGATAGTGCCTTGCGGTTGTCGCAGTAGAAGGGTGATTTCCAGCCCGATGCCCAAGTGAAGGGCTCTGTGGGCTGCAGTTTTATGGCCTTTATCTTGAGTAGTTTCTCGGCCATGATATTTTCAGTGTTCTGCATATCTGTAGTTTTTTTGTGGTTTTTCGGCTTATGAATGGTATCCGCGTGGGCGGTGGAAAGTGCGGGTGTAGTATATGGCGTGGGAGATGCGGTAAATGGGATAGGCCACGAGCAGTCCGGCAATGGCATCTATGGCGTAGTGGGCGTGGATGTAAACTGTGGAGAAGCACAGCAGTGTGTAGAATGGCAGCAGCCCAAGGAATATCCGGCGGTGTTTGTCGGCTTTCCATGCCAATATCATTATTATGGAACTTATTCCCACGTGCGAACTGGGGAAGGCCGCAGTGGGGCGCTCACCGCTTTTTTGGGCAGCTTCCACCAACCATTGGAACAGTGCACCGCCTGTTGGTGGGTCTATCATGTCGAAATGGTTTTGGAAATACACCCCTATCTGTGGGAATGTTCCTGCGCGCACCGCATCGAGCCCTATGGCCTGGTAGTAGAATTGCGGTCCGGCCACGGGCAGGAACATGAATACGGCGTAGAATATGAAGAACGAGCACATCACAATGAACGTAGTCTTTTCGAACAGTATGTAGCGCCGCATGAAGGTCCATATCACCAGGAACGCAATCATGGGGTAGTAGGAGAAATATCCGAGATTGAACAGTTCGCACCACACTGGGGCGCCCAGTTTTTCGCTGAACAGCAGCGCGGGCTGGCATCCGAAGATGTGCTGGTCCACCATGGCGAACACGTGGTCGTAGTTGCCGAACAGGCGGCAGAAGAGATATGTCTCGGGATACCACACTGCGAGCATCGCCATCTGCAGCAGTATGCGCAGGAAGAATGTAAGGTGGCATGCCTTTCGGCGGTACACTGCCGCGAACACGGCTATTCCGGCCAGGAATGCGGAGCGTGTGGCGAGCATCTGCGGGAGTTCGGGCATTTCGTTGCGGAACAGCAGGGCCGTCAGTGCTGTAGCTACGGCGTAGATTATGCCAAGCTTTTCAATTCCCAGCAGTCCGGGGCGGCAACGCTTTTTCTTCAGAAGTGATGTCATATCCAGTTGTTTTCTTTATACCACTTCACTGTCTCGGCCACGCCGCGCGGCAGATCGTATTCTGCGCGGAAGCCTAGGTCTTCCACGGTGTCGCTTATGTCGCACTGCCAGTTGCGTTGTTTAAGTATTTTGTATTTGTCGAGATTGAGTGTGGGTGTTTTACCGGTAAGGTTTGCCGTTTTCTCTTCTATGGCACATACGGCGTGCAGCAGCCATAGCGGTGCTTTTATTCTTGCCACGCCTTTCACGCCCATTTCCTTTTGCAGCAGGTGCCCGAATGCGCGGCTTTCGTATGTGCGCCCGTCGCTCAACAGGTAGGTTTTGTGTGTTGCGCCTTTGGCTATTGCGGCGAACACGGCGTTCACCACGTCTTTAACGTAGATGAAGGTTATCTCCTGCGGCTTCATTCCTACGGCGAAGTCCATGTGGCGTGCTATAGATTTTGCCATCAGGAAATAGTCTTTTTCACGTGGTCCGTATACGCCGGTGGGGCGTAGTATGAGCCAAGGGAAGTCGGGCGTGTTCACGAGATAGTTTTCGGCTGCAGCCTTGCTCAGCCCGTAGGCGGTGTTCGGCACCGGCATGTCGCTGCTTTTCATGGCTTGGTATACCACGGTCTGCAGTTCAC
Organism: Bacteroidaceae bacterium; assembly: GCA_963625145.1. GTDB lineage: Bacteria > Bacteroidota > Bacteroidia > Bacteroidales > Bacteroidaceae > UBA6398. The sequence continues at coordinate 13,371 of CAVFSQ010000007.1, forward strand.
CGCTTTGCCCTTTCGAACCGAACGGGTCGCTGTCGGCATGCGGCTCTTGCGGCTGCTCGCGTATAGCTCCCAACACGCTCAGCGAACTTAGGTAGATGAATTGCCTCGGCACGGCTCCGGCATTGCGCAAGGCAGACACCATGCGGCGTGTGCCGTCGTAGTTTACGCGGAAGAACATGTTCCGCCACCGGCTTTTGGTTATTCCTGCGGCATGCACTATTACGTCCCAGGCCCCAAAGTCGCATTTAGCTTTTTCGAAAGTTTCGCGCAGGGCCTGTTCGCTGTCGAAATTTAGGTTTGTGAAATGCAGACGTTCATCGCCGAGATACCTTCGGCTGCTGGTGGACCGCACTCCGGCCCACACTTCCATGCCTGCCTCCAGCGCACGCTCTGCTATGAAGCTTCCTATGAATCCGCTGGCTCCTGTGATGAGTATCTTGGTCATGTATATGATTTTTGCTTGGTCTGCAGTCTGCAAAGATAGCAAATTAGTTTTAGGGGGACTTTAAAAAGTGCGGTCAAAAGCAGTGACGGCAGTCAAAGACTATTTGCGCCTATAGTTCTATGTATGGGCGCAGACGCTCTATGTCGCGTGGAGAGAACAGTGTGTCGGCCAGCAGGGCATCGAGCGAACTTATTTTCCCGAATTCGCGGCGCAGGTTGAAGATGTGTTTCGTTTGCCCGTAGTTGATGTAGGGGTGATGCAGTATTTGAGTGAACGAGGCACGGTTGATGTTTATGCGCAGTGGCACGGGGTTGTTGACTTCAAACCACCGTGCGCTTGTGCTGTCCATGCCGTAGACTTCGGCAATCTGTCGCGGCTCTACGTATCCTCCCAGTTTTTCACCATAGGCGATGATACGCTTTGCCGTTACGCTTCCCACTCCCGGCACTTGCATTAGCAGGGCGGTGTCGCGGCAGTTAAGGTCAATGTGCTCGCCGTCGCGCAGTTTGTGCGGGCGCATGACGGACAATGCGGCGTTTTGCGGGGCTGGAGAGTGGACGGAAGTTATAGCTATGTATGGCGCCAGGCGCTTGTAGTCATCGTTGCCTATGCAGTAAATGCGCTGTAGGTCGGAGGCCTTGCGAAATTTGCCGCCGGCGTTGCGGTAGTGCACTATGGCCAGGGCTTGCCGGGGACGAAGACCAAGGCTGACGAGTGTGGCACTGTCGGCGGTGTTGGGGTCGAATGGCGCGAGCCGTACCTGTTTGCGCCATTTGGCACGGCGCGGTTGCCGGGGATGCTTTTCTGCGTTGTGTGCTTTTAGAAAACTGTCGTAGGCTGTCAGCACACTGTCGGGCGGTGCCGGAATAGGCTCGGTTTTCTCATTGCTTGTGAGGATTGCCGTTACAACAAGCGCGCACACAGCCAGCACGGCTATCGCTATGCGGTCGAGACGGCTGGTGCGTGGAAAGCGCATGGGGCAGTATGAATCAGAAAATTTTCAGCAATCCTATGCCGTCGAGGAATACGAGCGCTATGACGGCGGGCGCCACAAAGCGCAAAACAAACACCAGCGCGCCGTAGAAACGCAACTTGAGTTCCCCGCCGTTGGTGAGTTCGTATTTTATGGCTTTGCGCTGCATTATCCAGCCGGCGAAGATTGATGTGAAGAAGCCGGCCATGAGCAGCATGATTTTGGCTGTGACGTAGTCGAAGAGTGTGAAGATGTCCATGCCGGCAATCTTGAAATCGGCCAGCACTCCCATCGACAGCGAGCAGAGCGCGCCTAATATTATGCATCCAGCGCTTACAATGCCGGCTGCCTTGCGGCGGCTCATGGCGCGCGTCTCGCTCACAAAGGCCGTTATCACCTCGTGGAGCGAGATTGTGGAGGTGAGCGTGGCCACCACAAGCAATATATAGAATGCCAGCGAACATATATATGCCAGCACAGGCATGCTGCCCAGTACCATCTGGAACACGTTGGGTAGGGCTATGAATACCAGTGAAGGTCCGGCATCGGGCTCAAGTCCCGCCACGCTGAACACGGCGGGGAATATCACAACGCCCGCCATGACGGCTACCAGGGTGTCGATAACGCCAACCGATAGCGCGGTGCGGGTGAGGTTGGTCTTGTGCGAGAAATACGAGGCGTAGGTGCACATGCATCCCATGCCGAGGCTCATGGAATAGAAAGCCTGGGCCATGGCGGCCATGACTACTCCGGAGTTGATTTTGCCGAAATCGGGGGCGAAGAGGAATTCAAGGCCTTTCGAGGCTCCCGGTGTGGTGAGCGAACATACCATCAGTATGGCCAGCAGCAGGAACAGGAACGGCATTAACAGTTTTGCCGATTTCTCAATACCACCCTTCACACCTTTCACTATTACCATGTGGGTGATGATTATGAATGCCGCCATGCACAGCAGCGGGAGCCACGGATTGGTGATGAAGCCGGTGAAGTTGTCGGCAAATGCCTGTTGCCCCGCACCGTGGGCGGCCATGGCATTGAAGCGGTTGAGCAGCGACTGGAAGGTGTAGAATAGTGTCCAGCCGGCCACCACGCCGTAGTATGACAGGATGAGGAATGCCGCGGCTACTTCTATTTTGCCTATGAAGCCCCATCGCCCCGACGGCGACAGTATCTTGTAGGCCGAACCGGTATTGGCGTGTGAGTGGCGCCCTATCATGAACTCGGCCATAAGCAGAGGAACACAAATTGCCGCTACACAAATAATGTAGACTAAGAGGAAAGCGCCGCCGCCGTTGTTGCCCGCTTCGGTGGGGAAGCGCCAGATGTTGCCAAGGCCCACTGCCGAGCCTGCGGATACGAGTATCGCACCTATTTTGCTGCCGAAATTGCTACGCTGTGCCATATTGGAATATGTGTGGAGTTTTTGTAT
>CAVFSQ010000007.1:16227-19836 GCA_963625145.1 Bacteroidaceae bacterium
GTGTGCGCATAGCGCAAGAATTGTGTGCGCACAGCAGAAAAATTCTCTGCGTACAGCGCAAAAATCATATGCACATGTCGTTGAAAAAAGATTTGGCTTGAAATTACAATAGGAACTTTTTTGCCCGCTTCCGCATGGCGGAAAACCGCGAATTGCGCTATTTTTGCATAACGCTTTACAAAACAAAGATATTGACAGAGTATGATACGGAAATTTCCCTTTACGATATTGCTTGTCTTGGCCACGTTTACGGTATGCATGGTGCCCATACCCGAAACGCCGTTGAGCGGCGTGGCCTTTATCGACAAATGGACCCACGCGGCGCTGTATTTTGGGCTTGAGGCGGTGTATTGGGCCGAGCGCGGCAGGGCGCACTTTGATTTGGGCGGATGGAGGCTATTTACGGCGACTTTGGCAGTGGCAGTGATTATGGGCGGAATGATAGAACTGATGCAGGAAACGCTTACAACGTGCCGTTCGGGCGACTGGATGGATTTTGCCGCCGATACCATTGGAGCACTGGCAGGCGCCGCGCTGGGGCGGGCGGCTGTTGCGCCGCTTTTTGTACGGCAGGGAAAGTGATTCACGGCCTCAATTGTCCCCTTGTCATAACAAAGAGAGCACTCAGCGACCGAAGTCGGCCTTGTGCCCTCTGACCTAAAACAATGTGAAAAATCTTGTGTATTTGCAGTATTCCCTTTGTTATCAGACAGCAGCCTTTATGCGTTGCATAGCCTCGCTGGCATCGTCGTGGCTGCCGAAGGCCGTGAGTCTTATGAAACCTTCTCCGCTGGGGCCGAAGCCTACACCGGGGGTGGTGACCAGCGCCGCGCCACGCAGCAGCCGGTCGAAGAACGACCAGGAAGTCTGCCCTTCGGGAATCTTTACCCAAAGGTAGGGTGAGTTTACTCCGCCGTAGACAGTAAGCCCGAAGTCTTCGAGCGATTGCTTCATCATGGTAGCATTTTGGTGATAGTAGTTTATGCTGGCCTCGATTTCTGCACGCCCTTGCGGTGTGTAGATGGCTTCTGCTCCGCGCTGGGTGATGTAGGAAGCACCGTTGAACTTGGTGGTTTGGCGGCGGCGCCACATTTGGTTGAGCGACATGTTGCTGCCGTCGGAGTTTTTTACGCTGAGGCTTTTCGGCACTACGGTATAGCCGAGCCTTACGCCTGTAAACCCTGCCGTTTTCGAGAAACTGCGAAATTCTATGGCGCAGTTCCTGGCTCCCGGAATCTCGTATATTGAGCGCGGTGTGCCGTCGGTGATGAAAGCCTCGTAGGCAGCATCGAAGAGCAGCAGCGAGCCGTTGGCAAGTGCGTAGTTCACCCAAGCCGTGAGTTGTTGGCGGCTGAGCACGGTGCCCGTGGGGTTATTGGGGTAGCACAGGTATATCAAGTCGAGCGTGCGGTCGGGAATCTCGGGCGCAAAGCCGTTGTCTTCGGTGCACGGAAGCGTTACAATGTTGGAATAGCCCTGCAGGTACGGCGTTCCCGCGTGGCCGCTCATGACGTTGCTGTCGATGTAAACGGGATATACGGGGTCGGTGAGCCCAATGACGTTGTCACTGCCGAAAAGGTCGGTGATGTTGCCGGTATCGCTTTTGGCGCCGTCGCTTACGAAAATCTCGTCCGGGGCAATGTTGATGCCGCGCTGGCGGTAGTCGGTTTCCGAAATCTTGTCGCGCAGAAAGGCATAGCCTTGCTCAGGGCCGTAGCCGTGGAAGGTGGCAGCCGAGGCTTCGTCGTCGACGGCGCGGTGCATGGCCTTGACCACTTCGGGTGCCAGCGGGCGGGTGACGTCGCCTATTCCCAGGCTGATGACACGCTTGCCTGGGTTTTCTTCCTTGAATTGCGCCACACGGCGGGCTATTTCGGCAAATAGGTAGTTCTGCGACAGTTGTGTGAAATTCTTGTTTACGCTTATCATTTCTGTATCGTTTTTATGTTCAGACAGTGATACTGCCCTCGAAAACGGTTTCGGCAGGTCCTGTCATCAGTATGTTTCCCTCGGGCGAATATTCTATGTAGAGCACTCCGCCGTCGAGCACCAGTGCAGTGCGGCCTTTTACCAGGTTGCAGGCAGCGGCGGCCACATAGGTGGCACATGCTCCGGTGCCGCAGGCCATGGTGATGCCCGAACCGCGTTCCCATACGCGCATTCTTATTTCGGCAGGCGACAGGATTTGTGCAAACTCCACGTTGGTGCGGTCGGCAAACCACGGGTGGCGCTCGAAGAGTGCCCCGGTGCCGGCAACGTCGAAGGTCTCGGCTTTGTCAACGAACGAAACCAGGTGGGGGTTGCCCATCGAAACGGCAGTGGCTTTGAGCGTAATGCCGTCGGCTGTTATGCTGCGGTCGACAAACGGTGTAGGGTCGTCGCCAAGGGCAAGCAGTTGTGGTTTGCCCATGTCAACGCGCACCGACTGCACTTCGCCCTGCTTCACATCCAACTCGAGAATCTTTATACCCGAAAGCGTGTCGAGGGTGATGGTTTTCTTCGTGGTAAGTCCTTTGTCGTAGACGTATTTCCCCACGCATCGGCTGCCGTTGCCGCACATCATGGCTTCGCTGCCGTCGGCATTGAAAATACGCATGCTGAAATCGGCCTTGTCGCTGTGGCCGATGAGAATCAGTCCGTCACTGCCTATGCCGGTGTGGAAGCGGCTGAGGCGCACCGACAGCGCTGCTGGGTCGGCAATGGGAAACCGGTCAGTGTCAACATATATATAGTCGTTGCCGGCACCGTGCATTTTTGTGAATTCTATAGTTCTGGGCATAGGGCGTCAGGCGTTGATGTGCACATCCTTCACGGCGCGGCCCGAAGGCTCGTTGCAGTTCTTGAACGAAGCGTCCCATGCAAGCGCTTCGGCTGTGGAGCATGCCACGCTCGGTACGCTGGGCACCGTACGTGCTGCGCTTTCGCTGGGGAAATGGCTTTCGAATATGGTGCGGTAGTAGTATTCCTCTTTGTTGCGCGGCGGATTGATGGGGAAACGCTTAGCGGCGTGCACCATCTCGTCGTCACTCACGGCGGTAGCGGTGATGTCGCGCAGAGTGTCAATCCAACTGTAGCCCACTCCGTCGCTGAACTGCTCTTTCTGTCTCCATGCCACCTCCTCGGGCAGTATGTCGGAAAAGGCTTCGCGCACAATCTTCTTCTCGATGGTGTTTCCCGGGCACATTTTGGCCTCAGGGTTAAGCGTCATGGCCACATCGAGGAATTCCTTGTCGAGGAAAGGCACCCGGCCTTCCACGCCCCAGGCCGAAAGACTCTTGTTGGCGCGCAGGCAGTCGTAGAGGCTTAACTTGCCTAGTTTGCGCACTGTTTCTTCGTGGAAGGCGCGGGCATCGGGAGCTTTGTGAAAATAAAGGTATCCTCCAAACACTTCATCGGCCCCTTCGCCGCTGAGCACCATCTTTATGCCCATGCTTTTTATCACCCGCGCAAGCAAGTACATTGGCGTTGAGGCGCGCACGGTGGTGACATCGTAGGTTTCTATATGGTAGATTACGTCGGAGATGGCATCGAGTCCTTCCTGTATGGTGTAGTTTATTTCGTGGTGTACGGTGCCGATATAGTCGGCCACAAGTTTTGCCTTGGCAAGGT
>CAVFSQ010000008.1:0-15047 GCA_963625145.1 Bacteroidaceae bacterium
TTCACCATGGGTGCGACACCTGAGATGGAGAACCCCAATGCCGACGAACAGCCTGCCCACCAGGTCACAATCTCGAAAGACTTCTACATAGGAGAAACTGAAGTGCCCCAACGCGTATGGATAGCCGTGATGGGCTACAATCCGTCGGAGTTCAAGGACGTCCCGGACGATAGACACGACTTCGAAAACAGACCGGTGGAACGGGTGACATGGAAAGAAGTCCATACCTTCATCGCAAAGCTCAATAAGGCAACAGGCAAAAAGTTCCGCTTGCCTACCGAGGCAGAATGGGAATTTGCGGCACGGGGCGGAAACAAGTCGAAGCACTACCAATACAGTGGAGGCAACGTTTCCTATAAAGTGGCACGGTATGACTGGGAAGATGACTCTGATGATGTGGACAATCGTATGTTTAGGAATGTGGGAACGATGGAACCGAATGAACTGGGACTCTACGATATGAGCGGCAACGTATGGGAATGGTGCTCCGACTGGTATGGCCCCTACAGCAGTGAGGCGCAAACCGATCCCAAAGGTCCTGCGACGGGAGAATACCGTGTTGTTCGTAGTGGCGGCACCTCTGAGCACGCCTGTCGCATTTCAACTCGCATGCAAGGCGACCCCGAGATGGGAGGTGCAGACGTAGCCGGCATTGGTTTCCGCTTGGTTCTCACCAAGTAATCAAGAACTTCAAAAAAAGAATGATATGAAAAGGCATCTCAATTTTGCATTATTGCAGCCTGTGTTGTGGCTTTTAGGGTTTTTCATGGGAGAGGGGCTTTTGTTTTCTTGCCAGTCGTTGAAGAATCTGACAGGGAAAAAGGACAAAAGCATCGTGGTGCTTTACGACAACGACGTGCACTGCGGTGTAGACGGTTATGCAAAGATTGCCGGACTGCGCAATGCCATATCCGATACCGCCTATGTGGCAGTGGTTTCGTGCGGCGATTACCTGCAGGGCGGCACCGTCGGCGCCATCTCTGAGGGAAAGTATGTTGCCGACATCATGAGGCACGTCGGGTATGACGCGGTGACGTTGGGCAACCATGAGTTTGACTACAAGACTCCGCGCATGTTCAGTCTTCTCTCGTATATCAATGCTCCGGTTACAAGCGTCAATCTGCGCAATATGTCAACCGGCGAATTCTGTTTCGCACCTTATGTGATAAAGAAAATGGGCAAAAGGAAAGTGGCGTTTGTGGGTGCCACTACTCCTACCACGGTATCGACAGAAGCTTATGCTTTCTTTGACGAGAATGAAAAGCAACTCTTCGACTTGTGTGCAAACGACATTTACCGTCTGGTGCAGAACGCCGCAGACAAGGCCCGGAAGGAAGGGGCCGATTATGTGGTTGTATTGTCGCATCTGGGCGAGGATAAAAACTACTTGAATGTGGATTCGCACGGGCTTATTCACAATGTAGCCGGTGTAGATGCAGTTCTGGACGGCCACACGCATTCTGTCATTCCTTCCGACACGGTGCACAATAAAAAAGGACAGCCCGTCCCGATTTCGCAGACCGGCACCAAGTTTGCCAACATCGGCAAATGGTGATAACACCCGCCGGGCACAAGAGCCTTCAGCTGATACCGGCTTCGGAAGTAGCTCAGGTCGATCCTGTAGTTGCCCACGTCACCGACAGCATAAATGCGCTGGTGGCAAAAGAAACCGACATCAAGATTTGCGACAGCGAAGTGAACCTGTCAATACTCAATGAAAAAGGCGACCAGGAAGTGCGCAAAGGCGAAACCAACGCAGGCAACCTTGTCACCGACTCGCATAAGGCTTTGGCCAATGCCGACTTTGCCATGGTCAACGGCGGCGGAATACGTTGCGGACTACCGGCGGGAGAACTCACTTATGGCGATATAATCAGTATGCTGCCTTACGACAATTATCTTTGCACGGTGGAGATTACCGGAGCTGAACTCGTAGAGCTGCTGAATGCGTGCACCAAGTTTGTACCGCAGGAAAATGGCGACTTCCCGCAAGTGTCGGGCCTTAAGTTTACGATTGACATGAGCGGCGGCACGGGTGTTGCGGATGTGATGGTTCAGAACAAGCAAAGCGGAGAGTATGAACCCGTAGACCTTAATCGCACCTATCTGCTGGCAACGATAGAATATTGCGTAGTGGGCGGAGAATTCCAAGGGGTGCTGAAAAAGAACACTACCCTGCAGAAAACGGGCTTCAACTATAGCGAGTGCCTCATACGCTATCTGAAGGAGAATCTTTCAGGGCACATAGGCAAGGAATATGCAGCACCGCAAGGACGCATCACCATAAAGTGATTTACTGCCGCTGGCAATATTTTTCCGGACAATAAGATTGGGGATGGATTCCTCGTTTGGAATTCAGCCTTGTCTGTCTCCCTTTGTTTTTGCTATAAATAAACTTGATAGCTAAAAGGAATAAATCCCTCTACGGCGGCAATAGTTTTGATTGTATGCGCACAGCGGAAAAATTTTGTGCGCAAAGAAGAAAAATTCTTTGCGGTCAGAAAAAAAATTGTGTACGCATATCGTCAAAACGCCATACGCATTGCGGATAAAAAGGTTTTTTCTCCCGTTTCCCGCATGGCAGAAAATGCAAAATCCGCACGCCTCTGTTTCGGGGCATGCGGATTTCGGTATATGTGCGCCGCGGGGCGTGTCAGTTCTTCTTCTCTTCTTTCTTGGTCGGCTCTTCTATTGAGAGCAGTTCTACCTTGAAAATAAGCGTAGAATAGGGTTTTATCTTGTCGTTGCGGTTGTTGTCGCCATAGGCAAGGTCCTGGGGAATGTAGATTTCCCATGTGGAGCCCACGGGCATGTGGGTGAGTGCTTCGGTCCAGCCCTTTATCACGCGGTTGCATTCAAATGTGGCGGGCTTGTTGCGCTTGTAGGAGCTGTCGAACACGGTGCCGTCGATGAGCTTGCCCTCGTAATTTACCTGCACTTTGTCGGTAGCCTTGGGCACAGCGCCGTTGCCCTGCTTCAGCACCTTGTACTGCACGCGCGAATCGGGCACCAGCTTCACACTGTCGTTTTTGGCGTTCTTGGCAAGGAATTCCTCGCCGGCGCGGCGGTTGTCACCGTATTTCTTCTCCATTAGGGCGCCGTGGTAGTAGGTCATCTGCTTCTGCACAATTTTCTTGGCCGAATCGAGCGGAAGCTTCATGCCGCTGCGCTGCGCTCCGGCAGTGAAGCCTTCCATGAACTGCTTTTCATTGAGGAACTTCGAGTTGTCGGTGTCGGTAATCTGCTTGTTTACCGAGGGGATTATCTGCCCCGTCACCTGCTGCCCTATCTGTATGCCTGCCGAATAGTTGGCGAGCTTCTTGTTTTCGGGGTTGGCTACGGTTTCGTTGAAGCCGCGCATGAATTCCTGCATCTGCGTGGTGTCTACATTCAGGCGCTGGGCGAGATACTGCACTAGGCCTTCGCTTTGAGCAAGTCCCATGGCGTAGCTGAAGTCGGCTACCGACACGGTGTCGACCACTGCGGCTGCGGTTTTCGACGATGCTTTTTTCGATGTTTTGGCCTTTGAGGCTTTTCCGGCCTTTGCGGGCTTCACTTTCTTGGCTGCCTTGGTGGTGGCAGGAGTAGTCTTTACCTGTGCCTGGGCTGCGGATGCTCCCATGAGCATGGCGCATGCCAGCAGGAGTGTTGTTGCTGTATTACGCATTTCTCCGGGTTTTTATCGGTTGCTGTCTACTATATCGAGAAGCTCGAGCTTGAACACGAGTGCAGAGAAGGGCTTGATGTCGGGGCCTACGCTGCGCAGACCGTAGCCCATGTTCTGGGGCACGTAGATTTCCCATGTGGAACCCACGGGCATATGGGTGAGCACTTCTATCCAGCCGGGTATCATCTGGTTTACGTCGACTTCTACGGGCTTGCCGTTGTTGTTCTTGTAGGAACTGTCGAACACCTTGCCGCTGATGAGGCGGCCTTCGTAGCTTACGTGCACGCGCGAAGTGTCGCGGGGGATGGGGCCGTTGCCTTCCTTTATCACCTTGTAGAGGGTGCCTTTGGGAAGTGCCTGGACACCTGCAGTGGCCTTCATCTTGGCAATGAAGTCTTCGCCGGCCTTCTTGTTTGGGCCGTATTCTTTTTCAAGCGAAGTCTGTTTGAGTTTGTCGACGTGGCGCTGTGCGCTCTTGAATGCCTGGTCGTAGTCCATGGCCATGCCCTTGCCGCGCACTCCGGCAATGAAGCCGGCAACGAGGTTCTTGAGGCTTATGGTCTTGGTGCTGTCTTCGCCGTAGATTTCGTAGTTGAGACCTTTGTACATTTGGGTGCTCAGCTGCTGGCCTATTTGGATGCCGGCGTAGTATGCGGCCTTCTTCTTGTCTTCGCCTGCCTGCGAACCGGCCTTCACGCCCTTTATGAATTCGTCGATATAGGCGGTGTCGACGCCCAGACGCTGCGAGAGGTATTCCTTCACACCGCGAGAGTTGGCCACGCCCACTTCATAGGATACGGAGTCAACATCGGTCTTGAGGTTTGCCTTGGGCGCACTGCCGCCCTGACACGAGCCGAGAAGCACCAGCGCCCCGGCTGCCATTGTAATTATTTTCTTCATTGTTGTATGTATGTTATGAATTTGTTTCGGGTTTTACTGCACTTCGATGAGTTCCACATCGAACACAAGCGCTGCGTAGGGGGGAATGCTTCCGCCTGCGCCGGTAGCGCCGTAGGCGAGGTTGTAGGGGATGAAGAAGCGGAATACGGCGCCTTCCTTCATGAGTTGCAGGCCTTCGGTCCAGCCGCGTATCACACCGCCGAGGGGGAACACCGCAGGCTGGCTGCGCTTGTAGGAACTGTCGAATACGGTACCGTCGGTGAGCGTACCTTCGTAGTGGCACTTCACGCTGTCGCTGGCTTTGGGTGAGCGGCCCGTGCCTTCCTTGATAACCTTGTACTGTAGTCCGCTTGGCAGAACCACAACGCCTTCCTTCTTGGCATTTTCAGTGAGGAACGCCTCGCCTTCCTTCCGGGCGGCTTCGCCGCGCACGGCCTGCTCGGCCTTCTTCTCGGCATCGCGGCGCTGCAAGTAGTCAATCACCATTTGCTGGCCTTCTATTTCATCGATTTCGGGCTCAGCCCCGGTATATATGTCTTTCACTGCTCGGGCGAAGTCTTCAATACAAAGTTCCTCGCCGCAAAGATCCTGCAGCTGGCGCGCTATGCCCAGCCCCAATGCGTAGCTTACTTTATTCATTTTTCCAAGTGTATCGGGGTAAGAGTCTTGACTTTAGGCTAATGCCCACATTTTGGGCGCAAATGTACCACTTTTATTTCAAGTACGCGGAAAGCACCGCGACTTTTTCGGTATCTTTGTATATATTAACAACAAAGAAAGAGGACATGAAAAAGATTGTAGTGCTTACCGGTGCAGGCATAAGCGCGGAAAGCGGGCTGAGCACGTTCCGCGACTCGGGCGGACTGTGGGACAAATACCCTGTGGAACAGGTGGCTACTCCCGAGGGATGGAATACCGACAGCGGGCTTGTAACAAGGTTTTACAACGAGCGGCGGCAGCAGTTGGCCCAGGTGGAGCCCAACGAAGCGCACCGTCTGCTGGCGCAACTGGAAAGCTGTTACGAAGTGGTAGTGGTGACACAGAACGTTGACAATCTGCACGAACGCGCCGGCTCGAGCCGGGTGATACACCTGCACGGCGAACTGACAAAGGTGACATCGAGTCGCGACCCCGAGAATCCGCAATTCATACGCACGCTGCAGCCTGCGGAATACGAGGTGCCCGAAGGCGCGAAGGCGGACGACGGATCGCTGCTTCGCCCCTACATCGTGTGGTTTGGTGAAGCGGTGCCGCGCATGGAGGAAGCCGTGGAGGAAGCCCGCCGGGCCGACATCTTCATTATCATAGGCACGTCGCTCAACGTGTATCCTGCTGCCGGACTGGTGAACTACGTGCCGCGCACGGCAAGAATTTATGTGATTGACCCGCAGACGGTGAAAATCTCGAATTCTCCGCGCATACGCTACTTTGAGACTACGGCCACACAGGGAATGAAAATCGTAGTCGGGGAATTGATGTAGGGTTTTTCTGAAGAGACAAATTCAGTCGGCAAGTTCGCCATGGAGCGTAGCCGACGATGCCGAAGTGACTTTCACTTTGGAAAACTGCCCGATGCGGGCATTGCCGCGGTCGAACACCACCACTTTGTTTTGCTGCGTGCGCCCGAACAACTGCTCGTGGCTACGTTTGCTTACTCCTTCAATGAGGATGTCGTAGGTGCGGCCTATGCATTTTTGGTTGTTTTCGAGCGAAAGGGTGTTCTGCAGCGCGATGAGCTCGTTGAGGCGGCGTATCTTGGTTTCTTCGGGCACGTCGTCCTTGAAATGGCGCGCAGCATAGGTGCCGGGGCGCTCGCTGTACTTGAACATGAACGAGGAGTCGTAGCCGCAAATGCGCATGAGGCTGAGCGAAAATTCCTGATCTTCTTCGGTCTCGGTGCAATAGCCGCAGAATATGTCGGTGGAAAGCCCGCAGTCTGGCACGATGCGGTGTATGGCCTCCACGCGAGAGAGGTACCATTGGCGTGTGTACTTGCGGTTCATCAGTTTTAGTATGCGGTCGCTGCCGCTCTGCACCGGAAGATGTATGTGGCGGCACACATTGGGCTCCTCGGCAATGACATGTAGCGTGTCGTCGCTCATGTCTTTGGGATGCGAAGTGGTGAAGCGTATCCACATGTCGGGCACTTCGCGGGCCACCATGCGCAGCAGCTGCGGGAAGTCGGTAACTGTGCCGTTGCCGTCGTCGTATGAATATGAGTTTACGTTCTGCCCAAGCAACGTCACTTCCTTGTAGCCGCGGCTTTTGAGGTCGCGCACTTCGGCAAGAATGCTCTGCGGCGAGCGCGAACGCTCACGCCCCCTGACGTAAGGCACGATGCAGTAGTGGCAGAAGTTGTTGCAGCCGCGCGTTATGCTCACAAAGCCTGAAATCCTGTTGCCGCAAATGCGCTCTGGAATAATGTCGGAATACGTTTCCACCATAGACAGTTGTACATCGATGGCCTTCCCTCCGTTTTCGGCTTCGCCGATGAGTTGCGGCAGCATCTGGTAGGAATCGGGGCCGGCCACAAGGTCGGCGTGATGGTTATTGATAAGGTTGTCTTTGGCACGCTCGGCCATGCACCCCAACACGCCTATCACCAGTTTGCCGCGGCGCGCACGCTTTATGGCATTCAGGGCATCAAGGCGGTTGAAGATTTTCTGCTCGGCATTGTCACGCACAGAGCACGTATTGAGAAACACGGCATCGGCTTCGTCGATTTCACTGACAGTGTCGTAGCCGGCAGTCTTCATCACCGAGGCAACGACTTCGCTGTCGGCAACATTCATCTGGCATCCATAGGTTTCTATGTAGAGCTTCTTCATTTTCCAGTGTCGCTTTTTATGGGCGCAAAGTTACGAAAAAGGCTTGTGAATGAAAACAAATTGCTATCATTGCAGGCATAAAAACGGAAAGACATGTGCGACAAACACCCTTTGCAACAGTTCAAATTCTGCCCGCGCTGCGGAAGCTGGAATTTCAATCCTAACGATGCCCGCTCGAAGCGGTGCGGCGACTGCGGGTTCGTCTATTATCTGAATGCCAGCGCCGCCACGGCGGCTGTCATACTCAACGACAGCGACAGCGACGAAGTGCTCGTAAGCCGCAGGGCTTTTGCTCCGGCAAAGGGCACGCTTGATCTTCCCGGAGGGTTTGTCGACCCGGGCGAAACCATAGACGAAGGAATGCGCCGCGAGATTCTCGAGGAAACGGGCTGCAGGGTGAAAAGCATGCAATGGCTATTCTCTGTGCACAACAGTTATCGCTTTTCGGGGTTCGATGTCCCAACGGCCGACAGCATTTTCCTGGTGCGTCTCGAAGAAGGCAGTATGCCTGCGGCAAACGACGATGCTGAAGCGCTGCAGTGGATAGCCTTTGACAACCTTAATCCCGAAGATTTCGGACTTGAATCGATACGGGTCGCAGTGGCGAAAGTCAAGGAGATGTTTGAGCGCGGAGCATTTCACCCACTGTAGTTCCGCTCACCGGATGGCGCAAGCCGGGAGCTATCGACGCCAGGGGCTGCAGCACGAAAAGCCTTTCGGCAATGCGAGGATGGGGAACGGTAAGTTCAGGAGTGCTGATTACCGCATCTTCGTAGAAGAGAATGTCGATGTCAATGGTGCGGTCGTGGTAAATGCCGTTGGCGGATTTCTGCGTGCGGCCCAGCAGGCGCTCAACTTTCTGCGTGGCCTGCAGCACCTCCTCGGGCGACAAGGCAGTAGAGAACTGTGCTGCAGAATTCAGAAAACGGTTTTCGGACTGGAATCCTTGCGGCGCGGTGTCGACAGGCGCGGCAACCGAAACGGGCTTCAAACCTTCGGTTTCGAGAAGGTCTAAAGCCCGCTTTATGTTTTCCGCCCGGTTGCCCAGATTCGAGCCGAAGGCAAGGTAAACGGAGTGAAGCATCAGTCTACAATCAGCATCACATCGCCGTAGGGCCCGAACTTGTAGTCGTCCTTGAGAGCCTCCTTGTAGGCGTTCATCACGTTGTCGTATCCGCCGTAGGCCGTGGTGAGCATAAGCAGGGTGCTGAGTGGCAGTTGGAAGTTCACTACCATGGCATCGGCAAGATGGAATTCGTAGGGGGGAAATATGAACTTGTTAGTCCAGCCTTCGTATTCCTTGAGGCGGTTGTCGGCGCCCACGGCAGTCTCGAATGCGCGCTGCACGGTGGTTCCCACAGCCACAACCTTGTGTCTGCCATCGATGGCGCGGTTCACCGTGTCGCAGCATTCCTTGCCCACGAACATCTGTTCGGAGTCTTTCTTGTGCTTGGTGAGGTCTTCGACGTCGGTGGAGCGGAAAGTGCCGAGTCCGCAGTGCATTGTAAGGAAAGCGAATTCAATGCCTTTAATCTCCATGCGTTTCATAAGTTCGCGCGAGAAATGCAATCCGCTTGCAGGTGCCGTCACGGCTCCTTCGTTTTTGGCGAAAATGGTCTGGAAACGTTCAATGTCTTCTTCCTCAACGGGGCGCTTTATGAATTTCGGCAGCGGTGCCTCGCCCAGAGCATATAGCTGGCGCTTGAACTCGTCATGGGGTCCGTCGTAGAGAAAACGCAGTGTGCGTCCGCGGCTTGTGGTGTTGTCGATAACTTCGGCCATAATGCCGCCGTCTTCGCCGAAGAAAAGCTTGTTGCCGATACGTATCTTGCGTGCAGGGTCGACAAGCACATCCCAAAGGCGAAGCTCAGGGTTGAGCTCACGCAGCAGGAACACTTCGATTTTTGCACCGGTCTTCTCCTTGAGCCCGTAAAGGCGTGCCGGGAATACTTTGGTGTCGTTGAATACGAAAACGTCGTGTTCGTCGAAATAATTGATTATCTCTTTGAACATCTTGTGCTCTATCTCGCCGCTGCTGCGGTGCAGCACCATCATGCGCGACTCATCGCGATGGTGGGCAGGATAGAGAGCTATCTTCTCATCGGGAAGCTTGAACTTGAATTGAGACAATTTCATATTGTATCGTCGGGTTTTTGTTTGTTTGCAGTTGATGCCAGGGCGGCGGTGATGTCGGGGATTTCCAGTTCCACCGTATCTAACCATTCCCCTATTTTTTCGGGATCGAGACTTGTGTCGGCCCGGAAGTTACCTATCCTTGTGCGGCGCAATGCCGTTAGATAGGCCCCGCTTCCGAGTTCCAGTCCTATGTCGCGGGCTAGGGCACGGATGTAGGTTCCTTTGCCGCAGTGCACGCGTATGCGTATTTGGGGCATGGAATATTCTAGGAGTTCTATGGCATGGATGCGTATGGGTTTGGGCTGGAGTTTTACCTCCTTGCCGCGCCGTGCCAGATGGTAGGCATGCTTGCCGTCTACCTTGCATGCCGAAAACACGGGTGGTGTCTGCAGTATGTCGCCTTCGAACTTGTGCAGCGTGTTTTCCACTAGTTCGCGCGTGATGTGTTCCACGGGGAAAGTGGCGTCTTCGGGATGCTCCATGTCGAAACTTGCCGTTGTGGCCCCAAGGTGCAGCGTGGCTTCGTATTCCTTGTCGAGCATCTGCAACTCTTCGATTTTCTTTGTTGCCTTTCCGGTGCACACCAGCAGCACCCCGGTGGCAAGGGGGTCGAGCGTACCGGCATGGCCCACCTTTATCTTGCGGCCGTCCATGCGGGCTGTAAGCGTGTTCCTCACCTTGTATACAACCTTGAACGACGTTACGCCATAGGGTTTATCGAAAGCAAGCACTTCGCCGTTGAAGAAATTCATCAGTCGACCATTTGCAAGTTATATCCCATGGCGAGCAGAACGAGAATGGCACCGCCCACTACAATGCGGTACCAGCCGAAAGCGGCAAAGCCGTAGCGGGTGACATAGTTTATGAAAAACTTGATGGCAAGTATTGCCACCACGAAAGCCACCGCCGAACCGATGATGAGCATAACGAGATTGTTGCCCTGGGCGAGCACCGAGCCTTCGCCGCCGTGTATCATCTTGAAAGTCTCGAGGCAGGTGGCGCCGAACATCGTGGGCACTGCCAGGAAGAACGAAAACTCGGCAGCAGCCTTGCGCGTGAGTTTCTGCGACATTCCGCCCACTATTGTCGACATCGAGCGCGAAACGCCCGGAATCATAGAAATGCACTGGATGAGCCCTATTATGAAGGCCCGCTTGTAGGTGAGTTTGGTTTCCGCGCTGCCGTGGTTGAATATCCTGTCGCAGAAGAGCATAAACATACCGCCGATTATAAGCATCCATGCCACAAGCGACACGTTGCCGAGATTAGCCTCGATGGCATCGTTGAATGCAAGCCCTAGCACTGCAGCGGGCAACACTCCCACCACAAGTCGCGCATAGAAGTCAAACATGGCACGCCAATAGCCTTTGCCCGCCTTCCCGGCATTGGGATAGAAGAAACGCTTCCAGTATAGGCAAATCACGGAAAGTATTGCCCCGAACTGTATAATCACGGTAAACGCCTTGACAAACGGCGTGCTTTCAACCCCCAGAATGCTTTGGGCGATAATCATGTGGCCTGTGGAGGATACGGGAAGAAATTCCGTCAGTCCTTCAACTACGGCTATGATGACTGTTTGCAGAATATTCATCGCCGGGGGCTATTGCTTGTCGTGCATATCGTTGCCGGTACCGCCTTCATTGTCTTTCGGCTTCGAGGGGTAGAGAATGGCAATTACAATCATCACGAATCCCACGAAACACATGGCAGGCGCCAACTTTATGCGGCGTGCGTCGAATATGGCAGGGTCGAAATGCGTTTCGGTGGAGCCCGGACCGGCCATCAGTATGAACCCTAGTATCACTATTGCCATTCCTATGGCAAGGAGGATGAAGTTCTTGCGTGTAAACGCCAATTTATTCTTGTCCATTGTAGTTTGGTTTTTTACGAAGTTTTTTACAGGCGATAGATGCGCTGTGTGCTCATGCGCAGATATTTGTTTACCGAAACATACGCGCAGAAAAGTATGAGCAAAATTCCGCATCCGGTTACGCTACCCAGTGTCAGCGCCCACACCTGCCATGTGATGTCGTGCCCCATCGCCGGATCGAACTCTTCGAGTGCCGTTATGGCGGCCGCCAGTAGGGCGCATGCTGCTGCGGCGGCTATGAATCCCACCCAGAATGCGCTGAGCATGAATGGGAGGCGTATGAACGACGGGCGCGCTCCCACAAGCTGCATGGTGCGTATTTCGAAGCGCCGGGAATAGACGCTGAGGCGCATGGTGTTGTTGATGAGCACAAACGACACAAACATAAGCAGCGCCGCCACCACCATTAGCACGGTGCTCACGTTGCGTATGTTGCGGTTTATGCTGTCCATGAGTTTGTCGGGGTAGTCGATGTCAATCACGAAATGCTCGGCCTTGAGTGCTGGCATCACCCGGGCCAGGCTGTCGCCGTTGGCATAGTCGGCCTTCAGCCGCATTTCGAACGAAGCGGGCATGGGGTTGTCGCCGTTGAAGTCGGCAGGGCTGCCGCCCAGGGCCTGTTGTTGCGTGAGCCGAGCCTGCTGCTTCGAGACATACGACACTCCGGCAGCGCACGGCAACGCCTTGAGGCGCGCTTTGAGCGCAGCGGTCTCGGCCGGGGATATGTCGTCGTCGAGCATGAGGGTAACGATGAAGTTCTCGCGTAGCTGCACGCTGAAATTAGCTGCAACGCTCACGAAAAACACCACGGTGCCTACAAGCACCAGTACAAGCATCGTGCTGATGCACGAAGTCACGACATTCATCTTGATGTTCTCGCGCGATTTCTGTTTCCTGGCCATATCTGTATTTGGTTTTTGCCTGTGTGCGTGGCAGGTTTATGATAGTTTTTCGAAAATGTAAATCACCGAACTGCTTTTCCCTTTGTTGCACGAAGACTGTGTCCATGCCTTGAACCCCTGATAGAGACCTTTGAGGAACGGGAATTTCGAGCCTTTGTTCTTTTCCGAAAGCATGGAAATGTAGAAGCCGTCGAACGGCATGGGGTACATGCCGACGAGTTTGAAGCCGTGCTGCTGCGCCACGAGGCGCATGGTGTGGGGGTTGAAATGCCACAGGTGGCGCGGCACATCGTAGGCGGCCCATATATCGCGGTAGTGGCGGGCATCGGTGCTGGCGCAGTTGGGAACCGCTATCACCAGGCGGCCCTGCGCTTTCAGCAGGCGGTGGAGCTTTTGCCATTCTTCCGACAGACGGTAAACGTGTTCTAGCACGTGCCACATGGTAATGGCATCGAAGCTGCAGTCGGCAAACTTGTCGAGCGCCGAGGTGTCCTCTTCGGCAATGCCGAAATGCGAAGCGGCAAATGCGCGCGCTCCGGCATCGATTTCCACGGCGTTTACATAGAAGCCGCGGTTTTTCATTTCGTTGGCGAAATAGCCAGTACCGGCACCGATGTCGAGAAGCTTGCCGTTGTTGCTGCCAAGCGCCTGCATCACAAGATTGGCCTTGCGGCGGAGCATCAACTGGCGCACGCAGTGGTAGATGCGGTTGACAATGCCTTTGCGGGTATCGGAATGCGAGATGTAGTCGGGCGAATGGTAATATTTCCCGGCTTCCTGCTCAATGGGGGCATTTTGCGTGAACTGCATGCCGCAGGCCGAGCATTCAAACACATCGAAAGTCTCGCCGGTGGCGGTGAAGTCTATGCCCGTGAATTTCCGGGCCACATGCTCCGCGCCGCATGCCGGGCACCGTGATATGTATTGTCTGTCCATTCTAAGCGCTAATTTCGTGCAAATATACTAAACATCGTGCGGTTGCAGCCTTTTAGCCACCCATTTATTTCAAAAATGGGTATGCGCAAACCCAAAAAGGAAGGTACATAGCTCAAAAAACTATCTTTGCCCGGATAGTATAGGGGTGAAAAACTTAGAAACTTGTAAATTTGCGTGACAACAAGTAATTCCGCCAACGAGTATGACTATGATAAAGTTTATAGCAGCAACGGCCTTGGCAATATGCAGCATATTGCCTTCGCCAGCAAAAAAGGATTTTTCTGCGCAACGCAACATCAGCGCCGACATTTGCATATACGGCGCTACTTCGGGCGGCGTAATAGCCGCATACACTGCACTAAAGCAGGGCAAAAGCGTGGTTCTTGTGGAACCGTCGTCGCGAATTGGCGGAATGACCACAGGCGGACTGGGATTCACCGATGTGGGGCACCGCGACATAATACGCGGGTATGCGCTCGATTTCTATCGCCGCGTGGGCAAAGCCTACGGCAAAAGCGAGCCTGTGTTCAAATTCGAGCCCAAAGTGGCACTCGCTGTATACAACGACTACGCAAGCGAAACCGACATGCACATACTACGCAACTACCGCATTGCCGGATGCACCAAAAGCGGAGCCACGGTGACAGGCATCACGCTCGAAAATTCGCTTGCCCCGCAGCAAAGCCCCGGCAAGACCGTCACAGCCAAAGTATTTATCGACTGTTCGTATGAAGGCGACCTGATGGCCCGGGCCGGAATTTCCTACACCGTGGGGCGCGAAGGCAACGACAAATATTGCGAAACATACAATGGGGTGCAGATAGCTATAAACCACCAACTGCCCCCGCATATAGACCCCTACAGAGAAAAAGGCAATCCGGCCAGCGGTCTGCTGTGGGGAATTCTTCCCGGCGAAATGGGGCAGCAAGGCAGCGGCGACAACCATATACAGGCCTACAACTACCGCATTGCCCTGACCGACAATCCCGAAAACCGCATTGAGATAGCAAAGCCTGAAAACTACGATCCGGCGATGTACGAGCTTATGCTGCGCATGCACGAAGGCTATGAATGGCAGAGCCTTAACGACGTCTTTGCTTGGGACCGCATGCCCAACAATAAAACCGACATCAACAACCGTAACGGCTTCAGCACCGACATGATAGGAGCCAACTGGGAATATCCCGAAGCCTCTTACGCCAAACGCGACAGCATAGCGAAAGCCCACCGCGACTATACGCTCGGCATGCTGTGGTTCGTGGGGCACGACAGCCGCATTCCTGAAAAGATACGAAACGAAATGCTAGCATGGGGGCTGCCCAAGGACGAGTACGAAGACACGGGGCATTTCACGCCGCAGCTCTACATACGCGAGTCGCGCCGGATGCTGGGCTGCCTCGTAATGACGCAATACCATTGCCAGGGCATTGTCACCGCCCCCGATGCCGTGGGATGGGCAGCCTACACCATGGATTCGCACAACAGCGGGCGTTTTGTGGTCAACGGGCAGGTCAAGAACGAAGGGAATGTTGAAATGCCAGTTCCCGGCCCGTATGCAGTGGGATATGGCGCTATAGTGCCGCGGGCTTACGAAGCCGACAATGTCATCGTGCCGGTATGCCTCTCGGCCTCGCATATTGCCTACGGCTCAATACGCATGGAACCCGTGTTCATGGTGCTGGGCGAAAGCGCGGCGCTGGCCGCATGCCAGGCCATCGACCGCAAGGCAAGGGTGCAGGACGTGGATGTGAAAAGCGTAATGCAAAAGTTCGGAGAAATAGAAACGGGCCTGGCGGAATAAAGTAATG
>CAVFSQ010000008.1:15057-18928 GCA_963625145.1 Bacteroidaceae bacterium
AAAGTAATGTGCGCACAGGAGATTTTCTGTATGCGCAAAGCAGAAAAAAAGTGCTTTGGAGTTAAAACTACAAAGCACCTTTTTCAAATAACCAATTTACAGCGGTTTGTGGAAACAGCGTCGGCGCTTGTGGGTTTCGCTGTCGAGGTATTTCCACTGGCTTTGCACTTTTTCGTTTTCCTCGAGTTCGGGATTTGTTTCGCCATAGCTGAATCCCATCTCGATATATGCAGGTATAAGGTCGGCAAATAGCAAGGCATTCACGCCCTTGCTTTGGTATTCGGGCTTTACGCCCACAAGCAGCAAGTCGAGAATTTCCGAACGTTTGAAGAACAGGGCCTTTGCAAGGTGGAACCACCCGAACGGGAACAACTTTCCGTGGGCTTTCTGCAAAGCCCGCGCCAGCGACGGCATGCTTATTCCAACAGCCACAATCTGATTGTCGGCGTCCTCGACTATTGTCACCATACGCATGTCGAGGAAAGGAAAATACGATTTCACGTACTGGTCTACCTGCCGGCGCGACATCCGGGAATATCCGAACAAAGGCGAATAGGCTTCGTTGATGAGGTCGAAAATGCGGTAGGGGAGGTCGGTTTTCAGAATTTCCTTGCGCGACTTTATTTTGTGAATGTGCAGGTTGCAGCGCTTCATCACTATGTCGGCAATGCGCTGGTATCCGTCGGGCACCTGTTTGGGGACAAAGAGTTTCTTTTCAATCCAGTCGGTTTTCTTGGCAAGCCCCAAAGCCTCCATATGCTCCGGATAGTAGGGATAGTTGTATATGGTGGCCATTGTCGACAGCTGGTCAAAGCCTTCGATAAGCATTCCTTCGGCATCGATGTCGGTAAAGCCCAGTGGCCCCTCGATATCGGTCATGCCGTGCTGCCGGCCCCACTGCGCTACAGCATCGAGCAATGCCGCCGACACTTCACGGTCATCGATGAAGTCAATCCAGCCGAAGCGCACGGTGCGGGTGTTCCATGTCTCGTTGGCGCGGCGGTTGATGATGCCGGCCACGCGCCCTACCAGCTTGCCGTCTTTATATGCAAGGAAACACTCAGCGTCGCAAAACTCGAAAGCAGGGTTCTTCTCTTTCGAAAACGTGTCGCGTGCGTCTTCGTAGAGGTCGGGTACGGAATATGGATTGTTTTTGTAGAGTTCGTAGTTGAAGCGTATGAATTTCTTGAGGTCGCGCTTGGTTTCAACGCGGCGTATTTCTACAGCCATCTGTCTTTATTTGTTTTTTGCGGGTTTAAGTATATCTGAATACGCCTTGGGCGCGTTGAGTATCGCCATTGCGGCATCGAGAGTCTTGTCGCGGTTGAGCGAGTTGCGTACCGACCCCTTGCGGTAATAGTAGCGCAGCATAATCTCGGAATTGAGCAGTTTTTTGATTTCGGGCTTCCAATGCTCAAAATCGTAGTCTTCGTTGTGAATGAGTTTGGCTTCCAAAGCCTTTATTTCGTTTTCTACGTCGTATCCCTCGAACTTGGCCACCGTCTTGAGTTGTTTCAGCACTTTTTCGCTCTGCTTGTCGTAGGAGAACTTGTGCTCGATGGCATACGCTTTGAATTTATCGTATTCATCGTCTGAAATGTCGAATTTTTCGGGGGCGTCTATCTGCGGGTGTCGGTGGGTGTATTCGGTAACAAAATCGAATAGCACCTGGTTGGTGAGCATAGAGGGGCTTAGGTAAAGCACGATGTTGGCCACGCTGTCGACAGTCACCACGGTGTCGGGCAAAATGCCGCCTCCGTCGCGCACGGGCCTTCCGCCGGCGGTGTGGAACACATGGGTAAGGCTATCGGGGATTCTTCCCACCGAGCCGTCGGCATTGCGGTGAGAGTAGTCGATGGCCTGTATGCAGCGCCCCGAAGGGATGTAATATTTGCTGGTAGTAAGCTTAAGCATGCCATCGTAGGGCAGTTGGCGGGTTTGCTGCACAAGTCCCTTGCCGAAAGTGCGCGTGCCTACCACCACAGCTCGGTCGTAGTCCTGCAGCGTGCCTGCCGCGATTTCCGATGCCGAAGCGCTGCTGCCGTTGACAAGCACCGCCAGCGGTATGTCGGGATAGGCCGCGTCGTGCTGTGTGCGCAGCACCTGCTGCTCGCTCTTTACTTTTCCCTTCAGTTCTACAACGTTTTTGTTGCGACCGATAAAAAGGTTTACTATCTCCACCGCTTCCTCGAGCGACCCGCCGCCGTTGCCGCGGAGATCGAACACGAGTTTCCGTGCTCCCTGCCTGGTGAGTTCGTCGAGTGCCTTGCGCATTTCGTCGGCACATCCCTGGGTGAACTGCGACAGGTAGATATAGCCGGCATCGCCAGTGAGCATGCCGTAATAGGTAACTGCCGGAGTTTTGATGGCTTCGCGCACCACGCGGATTTCACGCGGCGTGTCTTCGTCCGGCCGCATTATTTTTATTAAGAACGAAGTGCCGGGCTCGCCGCGCAGGGCATTGCTCACGCTCGAAGTGAAGTCGCCCGTGTCGTCTCCGTCGGGCAGCGGTCCGAAAGCCTTGCCCTCTATTTCATAAATCACGTCACCGGCTTTAAGTCCGGCCTTGACTGCGGGGCATCCCTCGAACGGCTCGGCCACGATGCACCGCTTGAGGTCCTTGTTGTAGTGTATCAGTGCGCCCATGCCGCCATATTTGCCGGTAAGCATCTGTTTAAGGTCGCTGCGGTCGGTGTCGGCGAAATAGTCGGTATAGGGGTCAAGTGTCGACAGCATGGCATCGGTAGCCACGTTTATCAGTTTTGTGGCGTCGACAGTGTCCACATAGTAAAGGTCAAGCTGCTTGAACAGGCTGTTGAACACATCGAGGTTCTTCGCTACATCGAAATTATGGTTGTTTTGAGCCGTTGCTAGCAGCAGGCACAACGCCATGACGGTTGCGGCAAGCGTTCTGCGAAATATGTTTCTCATCTCGCCGCGGTATTATGCGTTGCAAAGAGTTTTCAATTGGTTGCGGAGCTCTGCCCATGTGGTTTCGGCAAGAGCCGTGCCCGTTACCTGTATCACGGCGGTCGACAGCAGCGTACCTGCCTGCAGGCATACATCGAGTCCACAGCCTGCAGTAAAGGCATACATGAAGCCAGCAGTAAAGAAATCGCCGGCGGCCGTGGTGTCGACCACCCTTTCCACTTCGCCTGCCGGGCACGAAGCATAGCCTCCCGCTGCCGAACGCGAACGCGCGATGCATCCCCGCGAGCCGAGCTTTACTACGGCAGTGTCGCAAAGGGCCGCAATGCTTTCGAGCGATTTCTCGGGCTCGAGCCCCGTAAAGGCCATGCTTTCCTCCTCGTTGGCAAACACGATGTCAACGCTTTCGGTCACAAGCCTGGTGAAATAGTCGCGGTCGCTCTCCACAACGTTATAGCTGGCCATGTCGAGACAAATCTTCATTCCCAGTTTGCGGGCAACGTCTACGGCACGGTCAATAAGAGCATGGTTTTGCACCAGATAGCCTTCGAGATGGAGATATTTGTAACCCTTCATCTTTTCTTCGCTGATGTCATCGGGCGACAAGGTAACGGCTGCCCCAAGATAGGTGGCGAAAGTGCGCTGTCCGTCGGGCGAGATAAACGTCGAGGCAATGCCCGTTGGCTGCGGTGCATGGGCGAAACATACGCCTACGCCGGCCTGGGCCATAGTGTCGGAATAGAATTTGCCCAGTTCATCGTTGCCCACCTTGCCTATGAATCCCGGCTTGCGCCTCAGATGGGCAAGCGCCAATATGGCATTGGCAGCCGAACCGCCAGTGGCACGGTGCGGATTGAGAGCACTGATTTTTTCACTTACATCGCCGAAACGCTTTTCGTCGATGAGCTGCATTGACCCTTTAGGGAGATTCATGCCGGCGAGC
>CAVFSQ010000009.1:0-15194 GCA_963625145.1 Bacteroidaceae bacterium
TCATAGGTGCTTCGCTCCATTGCGACGGAGTGTAGTGTTTATCTGTTGGGTTTGTCTTTCCTGTCATTTCTTATTCCTTCTTACTCCTGAAATTTAGTATTCCTTTGGTATTTCTTCAGCTTTTCTTCAGTGTTACTCCTATGCCGGGGCGGTCGTTGAGTGTGACTTTGCCGTCGGTGATTTTCATTCCCTCGAAGCGGTCGTTGGCTATGAGCAGATTGCCGTCGAGGTCGGCGAAGTCGACAAGCGGCGCGAGTTGTGCTGCTGCGCTCACGGCGCACGATGTCTCGGTCATGCAGCCCAGCATTATTTTCATTCCCAGCGCGCGTCCCAGCACTATCATCTTGTAGGCTTCATGCAGGCCGGTGCTTTTCATGAGCTTGATGTTGATGCCGTGGTATGCTTCGGAAAGCTTCGGAATGTCGCCAATCCGTTGGAAGGCTTCGTCGGCAATTAGGGGCAGCGGGCTGCGGCTTTTGAGCCATACCATGTCGTCGAAATTTTCTTTCGGCATAGGCTGTTCCACAAAGAGGCAGTTGCGCTCGGCCATCCAGTTGATCATTTCGAGTGCATGTTCGCGGTCATTCCAGCCCTGGTTGACGTCGACGCATATAGGCACGTCGGTCATGGAGCGGATTACGTCGACTGTCTGCTGGTCGTTGTCGAGCCCCATTTTCACTTTCAGCACTTTGTAGGGCTTGGCTTCCTCCACTTTCTGCCTCACTACTTCGGGCTTGTCGATGCCTATGGTGAACGATGTGCATGGTGCCTTTTCGGCCGAAAGCCCCCAGATTTTATACCAAGGCTGCTTCATGATTTTGCCCAGCAGGTCGTGCAGCGCAATGTCTACCGAAGCTTTTGCCGCGGAATTTTTGGGGGCGACACTGTCGATGTAGCCCAGTATCTCATCGATGCGGAACGGGTCGCCGAACTGCGAAAGGTCGAGACTGCCGAGGAACTTCGTCACGCTGTCGACGCTTTCCCCAAGGTAGGGTGGCATCGACGCTTCGCCGTATCCCGTGATGCCATCGAAGGCGAGTTGCACCTGGATGTCTGGGGTGGTGGTGCGGCTGTATTTTGCCAGGTTGAAGGCATGGCGCAACTTCAGTTCGTATGGAAAGAACGATAGTTTCAGCTTGCCCGAATTCTGTGTGTTGCGCAGTATTGCCGGTGCCGCCATGATGCCGGTGGGTTTTGCCAGCGGTGCCGCAGCAAGCGATATGCCTGCCGCCTTTATGAAAGTCCGTCTGTCCATCTCGTTTTCTTTTGTTTACATTATAAATTTAAGAAGGAAATTTCTCACGTCGTTTGAAATGGCAAAGAGCATAAGCAGCATGAGCAGTGTCATTCCCACAATTTGGGCCCTGGTCATGAACTTTTCCGACGGCTTGCGGCGCGTTACCATCTCGTAGAGGAGGAACAGCACATGGCCGCCGTCGAGCGCGGGTATAGGCAGTATGTTCATGAAGGCGAGTATGATGCTTATGAAAGCCGTGAGTTCCCAAAAGCGTTGCCATACCCAATGGGCTGGGAACATGCTGCCTATGGCGCCGAAACTGCCTACGCTTTTCGCACCATCTTTCGTGAATACGTATTTCATGTCGTCCACATAGCCGCGCAGTATTTTTATGCCGTGGGTGGCGCCTGCGGGGAACGATTCGAGAAAGCCGAATTTTGTTGTTGTCTGCTTGTAGTCGGCGAGTATGCTGCCGTAGGTCACTCCCAGTTTGTAGTCTTCGGTCATTGTGAGCGACAGGGTGTCGGCAGCCGCTGCCCCTTCGTGCAGCACTGCGACGCTGATTTTGCGCAGGCGCACGCTGTCGGCATGAGTGGCGTCGGCAAGTGCATCGGCAATGCGGCTTTGCGAGTCGTTGATTTCATTCCACGAGACTACGCTGCGGGTGCCGAACATCGTGATGCGGTCGCCGGCTTTTATCCCGGCCTTTGCTGCGGGCGAACCCGGAGCCACGCTGTCGATTACCGACGGAATTAGGGTCTGCACGAAAGGCGGTACCGACTTTATCATCGACAGCATGTTCATGTCGCCGGGGAGCTTAATGGTCTCGCGCTTGCCGTTGCGCAGAACATACGCTTCGCCCGAGTTCGATAGGGCGCGGTAGGCGTTGCCCACGCTCTCGTTGCTGTCGAAGCTGCGGAATTTCTGCTTGTCGGTGCCTATCAGTATGTCTCCGTCCTTGAAGCCAAGCCGGTGGGCATCGTCGTTGAAGGCCATTCCGTATTTCATGTTTTCTACCGGGGTGTAGGTCTCGCCCCACACGTAGAGCACCATTGAGTAGATAAACAGTGCCAGCAGGAAGTTCACCACTACGCCTGCCACCATGATTATCAGGCGCTGCCATGCCGGCTTTGTGCGGAATTCCCAGGACTGCGGCGGGCGTTTCATCTGCTCGGTGTCCATGCTTTCGTCTATCATCCCGGCTATTTTCACGTAGCCGCCAAGCGGAAGCCATCCCAGGCAGTATTCGGTTTGGCTGCGTTTTGGCTTAAACTTGAAGGGCGTGAACCACGGGTCGAAGAAAAGGCAGAATTTTTCTACTCTCACCTTGAAAAGCTTTGCGGCGAGGAAATGCCCGCCTTCGTGTAGGAATATCAGTATCGAGAAGCAGAGTATGAGCTGCAGGGCGCGTATTAAAAATGTTTCCATTCTACGTTTTTTGTTGTTGCGGAATTAATGTCTGTTGATTATTTCGTTTGCTTTTGCGCGTGCTTCGCGGTCAGTGTCGAGCAGGCAGTCTATTGAGGGCTTTTCGGTGAACGGCATTGCTGCCATGGTCTGCTCTATGGTGTCGGCAATTTGTGTGAAGCCTATGTGCCGGTTGCGGAATGCCAGGTTTGCCACTTCATTGGCGGCATTCATCACGCACGGCAGTGTGCCTTCGCGCTCTATGGCTTCGTAGGCCAGCGCGAGGCAGGGAAATTTGCCGGTGTCGGGAGCGGAGAAAGTAAGCTGCCCTAGTTTTGCGAGATCGAGCCTGGGGCTCTGCAGGTCAAGATGCCGCGGGTAGCCGAAGGCGTATTGTATGGGAATGCGCATGTCGGGCATGCCGAGTTGGGCTTTTACGGCTCCGTCGCGGAACTGCACGGCGGAGTGCACGATGCTTTGCGGGTGCACCACGACTTCTATTTGCTGCGGTGTGACTCCGAACAGCCATTTGGCTTCGATTACCTCGAATCCCTTGTTCATCATCGTTGCCGAGTCAATGGTTATCTTGCTGCCCATATTCCACGAAGGGTGGGCCAGCGCCTGTTCTACGGTCACGTTCTGCAGCTGCTCTTTGGGCATGTTGCGAAAAGGCCCTCCTGATGCCGTGAGCAGTATTTTTTCTACGGGATTGCATGCTTCCCCTGCCAGGCACTGGAATATGGCCGAGTGCTCGCTGTCGACGGGCAGGAAATCCACTTTGTTCCGCGCCACGAGCTCGTTTATCTTTTCTCCTGCCACTACCAGAGTTTCCTTGTTGGCAAGCGCTATGGCCTTGTGTGCCTTTATTGCGCTGATTGTAGGCATGAGCCCGGCAAACCCCACAAGGGCCACCAGCACGAGGTCTATGTTGCCAAGCTCCACCACGTCGCATATTGCTTGCGGCCCGGCATATACCTTTATGTCGGTGCCGGCAAGGAGCTCTTTCAGTTGGCCGTATTTGCTTTCGTCGGCAATCACCACAGAGTCGGGGTTAAAACGCTTTGCCTGCTGTGCCAGCATTTCTGCGCTGGTGTTTGCGGTGAGCACTTCGGCGGTAAAGAGGTCGGGGTGTTGTGCTATTACGTCGAGGGCCTGTGTTCCGATGGAACCCGTAGAGCCCAAAACGGCTATTCGTTTCTTTTCATTCATTGTTTCCAGGTGTTTGTTTTCGGTTTATATCCACAAGCCCTTCGGGAAGGCGAAGCTTCAGTGTGCGACAGTCGAAGTCGAAGTATTCGATAAAGTCCTCTGCCAGGGGGACGAGCGTTTCGTGCTCCCCGCTACCGATGTATATCACAGTGTTGGGCGTGGAAGTGTCTACGCTGCTTATTGTCCCTATTATGCCTGCCTTGGCGTCGGTCACGGTGAATCCTGTGAGCAGCTCGGGGTTGAGGGCCGCACGCTCGCCGTCGATGCCTTCGATGTCTTCCTTGCGGGCATAGATGTTGCATCCCACGATGCTGCTGTAGTTGCCCTGCGCCTCTTCGAGGGTTGCGAACATGCAGTTGCCCCGCTCTTCGATGGCTGTTACCCTGAAGGGCACTTTTAGGCTGTCTATGTCGGCAATCAGAAAATTGCCGCCGAACATGTCGGCGGTGATGCCTTTGAGGTTTATCTGCACATCTCCCTTTGCCGGGCGGTGCTTCGCTGCTTTCCCTATAGGAACTGCGTCGCTGAACAGCATGCCGACAAGTCTATTTGCGCCCTGAGCGTGAGTAGCGGTCCGCGTCCTTGCGCCGGTCGTCGCCCAGTCCGTCCTCCCACATCGCAGTGCAGCGGTCTATGTAGTCGTCGGCAAGCTGTGCCAGTTCGTCACGCTCCTCGCCGTCGGGCATTTCGGAAATCTTTTTGAGCAGAGTGTCTGCCAAATGCCCGTACTGCCGGTAGCGTATGTTGTTGTGGGGGGAGGGTATGGGTTTTGGCTTTGTGGCGGCGTCCAGCGGTGTTATGGGGAAGGGGTAGTCAATGTCGAGGCTGTATTTCGAAATCATGGCCAGGTGGTCCCACAACTTGTGGCGGAATCCGGGAACGTTGCGGTTTTGCGGATTGCAGTTGGCCATAATCTTCACGATGCATTCGGCCAGGCGTTGCCTTGTTTCGCGTTCGGGCTGCGCTGCTGCGAATTCCACGAGGTTTTGCACGAGCCGCCCGTATTCGGGCATCATGATCTTTTCCATTGATGTGTTGTAGTCCATATTGAGTTACAAAAGTTTTCTAGGTTTTGTGGCAACGAATTCCTTGAGGTAGAAAGGCTCAAAGTAAGCTACGTCTTCGAATTTCCCGCTGCTTATGGCCTGTTCTGCCAGGGGCAGCATGTTCTTTGCCTGAGGGCTGATGTTGTCGATGAAGTGTGCGTTGGGGTAGCCGATTACTTCCTTGCATTTCGCTGCACCGTCGCCGAAGAAATAGATGGGGCGCCCTGCGGCTATGTCGGCAAACGACTGGCTCTCCACCACCACGGCGTTTACGGGCATAAGTTCGTGCAGTGAGCGATCATATATGGCGCAGTACACTTCCATGCGCCGTGCGTCTATCATGGGGCATAGCAGTGCGTCGTCTTCGATATCGTCACGGTAGAGCAGCAGGGGCACTGCCATGGTCTTGAGTGTGGAGACGGCAATGAATTTCGTCTTGCGGCCGTAGCACACACCCTTTGCTGTGGAGCATCCTATACGCAGGCCGGTGTACGACCCAGGCCCTTTGCTCACTGCCACGTGGGTGATGGGAATGGCATGGCTGTCGGCAAACGATATGGCTTCCTGTACCATTGGCGCAAGCACACGGGCCTGGTTTGGACCTTCGAAGTCCTCGTTGTGGAAAATTATGTGGTTGTCTTCACTCACTGCCACGGAGCATACCTTCGTGGAAGTTTCAATCATTAGTATGCACGACATGAATTTTCGTTTGCTTTTTCGGTTTTGATGCAAAATTAGGGAAAAACAACGGGATAACATTGCATTGCGGTGCGAAAAGCCTGCCTTCGTTTGCTCGGCCTGCAAAAAAACAGCGTTTAATTAAAAGAAAAGAGGAAACTTTGCAGTGAAGTTTCCTCTTCTTCGGGTGGGTAGTGGGATTCGAACCCACGACATTCAGAACCACAATCTGACGCTCTAACCAACTGAACTATACCCACCATGTTTATGGCTTGCTTGGAAAAGCGATGCAAAAGTACGAAAAGTTTTTGTTCCGCCAAACATTTTGCGCAAAAAACTGCTTTTAATGCTCGCAGCGTCGTTGCGGGCACATTTGTGGCTCTTTTTGCGAATTGCTGTTTGCAAGACATTATGGCACGATGCCAAAAACGTGTGCTTTTCATTGTCAAAGTGCCGGTATAGGGGCTTGTTTTGAACAAAATGGGGCAAATTTCTGCAATTCCGTGAGGAAAAATGTAATTTTGCATGAATTTATCCCCGCGAAAGGGTTATTAGGCTTTGAAACATAAACAGAAGACCAATGGACAAAAGACTTTTCATATTCGATACTACGTTGCGCGACGGAGAGCAGGTGCCTGGATGCCAGCTCAACACAGTTGAGAAAATCGAGGTTGCACGGCAGTTGGAATCTCTCGGCGTCGACGTGATAGAGGCCGGCTTCCCGATATCGAGCCCCGGCGACTTCAATTCGGTGAGAGAAATATCTAAGGCCGTGACATGGCCCACGATTTGTGCCCTTACCCGCGCCGTGGAAAAAGACATCGACGTTGCTGCCGATGCATTGAAATATGCCAAGCGCAAGCGCATACATACAGGTATAGGCACTTCGGAATACCATATCAAATACAAGTTCAACTCCACGCCAGAGAATATTATCGAGCGTGCCGTGAAGGCCGTGAAATACGCCAAGCGCTATGTTGAGGACGTGGAATTCTATGCCGAGGATGCCGGGCGTACCGACAACGAGTTTCTTGCCCGTGTGGTGGAAGCCGTAATCAAGGCCGGTGCCACTGTGGTGAATATCCCCGACACCACGGGCTACTGTCTGCCTGCCGAATACGGCACCAAGATAAAGTATCTCATGGAGCATGTTGACGGTGTGGAGAATGCCATACTCTCCACCCACTGTCACAACGACCTTGGCATGGCCACGGCCAATACCATGGAAGGCATCATCAACGGTGCGCGGCAGGTGGAGGTTACCATCAACGGCATCGGCGAGCGTGCAGGCAACACGGCGCTTGAGGAAATAGCCATGATATGCAAGTGCCACCGCGACATCGACGTGGAGACTAACATTAACACCCAGAAGATTGCCGCGTTGAGCCGCACCGTGTCGAGCCTCATGAACATGCCGGTTCAGGCCAACAAGGCTATCGTTGGCCGCAACGCCTTTGCCCACTCCTCGGGCATACACCAGGACGGCATTCTCAAGAACGTGCAGACCTACGAAATCATCGACCCCAAGGACGTGGGCTTCAACGACGACCATATAGTGCTCACTGCCCGCAGCGGACGCGCCGCACTGAAGCACCGCCTTTCGCAGAACGGCGTGGAGCTCGACGGCGATAAGCTCGACAAGGTATACCAGGACTTCCTGCGCCTTGCCGACCGCAAGAAGGAAGTTTCCGACGACGACATACTGATGCTGGCGGGAGCCGACCGCAGCGAGAACCACCACATACGTCTCGACTACCTACAGGTTACCAGTGGAGTGGGGTTGCGCAGTGTGGCCAGCATAGGACTCGATATTGCCGGCGAGAAGTTCGAGGACGCTGCCACGGGCAACGGCCCTGTGGATGCCGCCATCAATGCGCTGAAGAAAATCATAAACCGCAAGATGACTATCAAGGAGTTCACCATACAGGCCATCAACAAAGGCAGCGACGACGTTGGCAAGGTGCATATGCAGGTGGAAAGTGACGGAAGCGTATACTACGGCTTCGGAGCCAACACCGACATCGTTGCGGCAAGCGTCGAGGCATACATCGATGCGATAAACAAGTTTCATAACACCAAAGTAGAAGAATAAAAATGTCGAACACTCTTTTTGACAAAATCTGGGACAGGCACGTCGTGCAGAAAGTGGAAGACGGGCCCACCCAATTGTATATCGACAGGCTGTATTGCCACGAAGTAACCAGCCCGCAGGCTTTCGAAGGCCTGCGCGCCCGTGGACTGAAATGCTTGCGCCCCGAGAAGATATACTGCATGCCCGACCACAATACGCCTACCCACGACCAGGACAAGTCAATTGCCGACCCTGTGTCGCGTCGGCAGGTCGACACGCTTGAGAAGAACGCCGCCGAATTCGGCCTCACGCATTACGGCATGCTTAACCCCAACAACGGCATCATCCACGTGGTAGGCCCCGAGCAGGGACTCTCGCTCCCGGGCATGACCATCGTGTGCGGCGACTCCCATACCTCTACCCACGGAGCCATGGGCGCCGTGGCATTCGGCATCGGCACCTCGGAAGTGGAGATGGTGATGGCCTCGCAGTGCATACTGCAGCAGAAGCCCAAGTCGATGCGCATCAGTGTCGATGGCCAGTTGGGCAAGGGCGTGACGGCAAAGGACATTGCCCTATATATAATGAGTAAGCTCACCACCAGCGGCGCTACGGGATATTTTGTGGAGTATGCAGGTGAAACTATACGCAACCTCTCCATGGAAGGGCGTCTCACGCTCTGCAATCTTTCGATCGAGATGGGTGCCCGTGGTGGCTTCATAGCTCCCGACGAAACCACCTTTGCATACCTCAAGGGCCGCAAGCACGCCCCGCAAGGTGAGGAGTGGGACAAGGCCGTGGCCTACTGGCGCACCCTCAAGAGCGACGACAACGCCGTGTTCGACAAGGAACTGAACTTCCGTGCCGAAGACATCAGCCCCATGATTACCTACGGCACTAATCCGGGCATGGGCATGGCCATCGACGCTATAATACCTGCGTGCAGCGACGATACCGAGCGCAAGGCATTGGGCTATATGCAGTTCAGAGAGAACGAAAGCCTGTTGGGCAAGACCGTTGACTACGTGTTCCTCGGAGCTTGCACCAACGGGCGCATCGAGGACTTCCGCGCATTCGCCGGGATTGTGCGAGGCCACCGCAAGGCCGAGGGTGTAACGGCATGGCTTGTGCCGGGCTCGTGGAACGTGCTCAAGCAGATTCAGGCCGAAGGGCTCGACAAGGAGCTCGAGGCTGCAGGCTTCGAGATACGCCAGCCGGGCTGCAGCGCTTGTCTCGCCATGAACGACGACAAGATACCCGCCGGCAAACTGTCGGTGTCGACCAGCAACCGTAACTTCGAAGGCCGCCAGGGCCCCGGAGCACGCACCTGCCTGGCAAGCCCTCTTACCGCTGCCGCTGCCGCCGTTACTGGGAAAATTACCGATCCAAGAACTTTGATGTGATTCACAGACTATGAAAAAGAAATTCAATATAGTGCGCTCAACGTGCGTGCCCCTTCCGTTGGAAAACGTCGATACCGACCAGATTATCCCCGCACGTTTCCTTAAGGCCACCGATAAGAGCGGCTTTGGCGACAACCTGTTCCGCGACTGGCGCTACAATGCCGACGGCTCGAAGAAGGACTTCGTGCTCAACGACCCCACCTACCACGGCGAGATACTGCTTGCCGGCAAGAACTTCGGCTGCGGCTCTAGTCGCGAGCATGCCGCATGGGCCATCGCAGGCTACGGATTCCGCGTGGTGGTAAGCAGCTTCTTTGCCGACATACACAAGAACAACGAACTCAACAACTTCGTGCTGCCAGTAGTGGTAACCCCCGCATTCCTCGACGAATTGTTCGCCACCGTGAATGACGACCCCGAGGCCGTGGTGAGTGTCGATGTACCCAACCAAACCATACTCAACGAAAAGACGGGCCATAGTGAGCACTTCGAAATTAACGGCTACAAGAAATACTGCCTCTGCAACGGTCTTGACGACATCGATTTCCTGCTTCAGACAAAGAGTAAAATCGAGTCGTGGGAAACCTCGGAAGCAGACTTCTATTCCAAACAGTTCTAAAGCCGCTCCGCGCAATGAAAGAGGTAAATGTAGAGATACTCGACACCACGCTACGCGACGGCGAACAGACTAGCGGCGTTTCGTTCACCCCCAACGAGAAGCTCAACGTGGCCCGCACCCTGCTGCAGAAGGTGGGTGTGAACCGCGTGGAGATTGCTTCGGCACGCGTTTCCGAGGGCGAGCAGCACGCCGTTGAGTTGATATGCCGCTGGGCACGCGCCGCCGGTATGCTCGACAGGGTGGAGGTGCTAGGCTTCGTCGACGGCCATGCCTCGATCGACTGGATACACTCCGCCGGGTGCAACACCGTGAACCTCCTTACCAAGGGCTCACTCAACCACCTCAACTACCAGCTGCGCAAAACCCCAGAAGAGCACTTCGCCGGCATCAGCGAGGTTGCCGACTACGCCCATAGCCTCGGCATGACGGTGAACGCCTACGTGGAAGACTGGTCGAATGGCATGAAGACCTCGCGCGATTACGTCTACTCGCTCATCGCCCACCTCAGTGCTGTGGGTGTGAAACACATAATGCTACCCGACACGCTCGGCATTCTCAACCCCCTCGAGGTGCTGGAATATATACACAAAACCGTGCGCCGCTTCCCCAGCGTAAGTTTCGACTTCCACGCTCACAACGACTACGACCTTGCCATTTCGAATGTGCTTGCTGCCGTGCTGGCAGGCTGCCGCAACATCCACGCCACGGTCAACGGCCTTGGCGAGCGCTGCGGCAACGCCCCCCTAGCCAGCGTGCAGGCTATTCTCAAAGACCACTTCCACGCCGTCACCACCATCGACGAAAGCCAGCTCATGCCCGTGAGCCGGCTCGTGGAGAGTTACTCGGGCATCTCCATCCCTGCCAACTCCCCCATAGTGGGCGAAAATGTGTTTACGCAGGTGGCCGGAGTGCATGCCGACGGCGACAACAAACACCGCCTCTACAGTAATGCCCTTCTGCCTGAACGCTTCGGACGCGTGCGCGAGTTCGCGCTGGGCAAGAGCAGCGGCAAGGCCAATATTCTCAAGAACCTCGAGGCATTGGGCCTCGAGCTCACCCCCGAACAGACACGCCGCGTAACGCAGCGCATCGTCGAACTGGGCGACAAGAAGGAGATAGTGACCCAGGAAGACCTGCCCTACATCGTGTCGGACGTGCTGAAGCATGACACTCCCGAAGAGAAGGTGCGCCTCGTCAGCTACTTCACCTCCACGGCCTACGGCCTCAAGCCTGCCGCCTCGCTGCGCTTGGAAATCAACGGTCGCGAATACGAGGCCCACTCCACGGGCGACGGCCAGTACGACGCTTTCGCTAGCTGCGTGAAGCAGATCTACTGCCAGCGCTTGCACCGCACCATGCCCGAGCTCGTGAACTACAGCGTATCGATTCCCCCCGGAGGGCGCACCGATGCCTTCGTGCAGACCGTCATCACATGGAACGTGGGCGGCAAGGAAATACGCACCCGCGGCTTCGATGCCGACCAGACAGAGTCGGCCATCAAGGCTACCATAAAGATGCTCAACATAATGGAACACAATATAAACCACAAAAACTAAAATCGCAATGAAACTCAAGATAGCAGTGCTTGCCGGCGACGGCATCGGACCCGAAATCTCGCGCGTGGGCGTTGACGTGCTCAACGCCGTGGCACAGCGCTTTGAACACCAGTTCACCTATTCGCCCGCAATATGCGGCGCAGCGGCAATCGACGAAGTGGGTGACCCCTTCCCCGAAGAAACCTACAAGACATGCTGTAACAGCGACGCCGTACTCTTCTCGGCCGTGGGCGACCCCAAGTTCGACAACAACCCCGCAGCCACCGTGCGCCCCGAACAGGGACTGTTGGCCATGCGTAAGCGTCTCGGGCTCTACGCCAACATACGCCCTGTGCAGACTTTCCCCTGCCTGCTCCACAAGTCGCCCCTCAAGGACGAACTTGTGCGTGGTGCCGATTTCGTGTGCATACGCGAGCTCACCGGCGGTATGTATTTCGGCGAGAAGCATGAGGGTGACGACTACGCTTACGACACCAACCGCTATTCGCGCCCTGAGATAGAGCGCATACTGCGTGTGGGCTACGAATATGCCGCACGCCGCCGCCAGCACCTCACCGTGGTCGACAAGGCCAACGTGCTCGCTTCGTCGCGCCTGTGGCGTAAGGTGGCTCAGGAAATGGCACCCCTTTACCCCGACATCACCACCGACTTCATGTATGTCGACAACGCTGCCATGCGCATGATTCAAGAACCCACGTTCTTCGACGTGATGGTAACCGAAAACACCTTCGGCGACATACTCACCGACGAAGGATCGTGCATCAGCGGCTCGATGGGCCTTTTGCCTTCGGCTTCGGTGGGCGACGGCACCCCCGTGTTCGAACCTATTCACGGTAGCTGGCCCCAGGCCAAGGGCAAGAATATTGCCAACCCTCTGGCTCAGGTGCTTTCGGCAGCCATGCTGCTCAAGCACTTCGGGCTCGTAGCCGAGGGCAAACTCATACGCAAGGCTGTGGACGCCTCGCTCGACGCCAATGTGCGCACACCCGAAATACAGGTGGAAGGCGGAGCCATCTATGGCACGAAGGAAGTGGGCGAATGGCTTGTTGACTATATAAAGAAAGCCTGAACCACCGGGCGCGGAGTTGCCGCGCCATAGGCAATACATCAAAAAAGCAGGGAGGATGCCGCACGAAAGGCATGTCTCCCTGCGTGTTTTCGGGGAAAGAACGGGGAAATCACAATCAGCACTTTACTATACATTGATACTTTGAAAGCTTGATGGCAAAAGTCCTGATGCTGCCGCGACGATGGACTTCTGAATATATACAGAAACATGAAAACGTTGAAAAACAGTAAGATTTATTCGTAAAGGTGCCCCCCCCTGTCCCCATGTTGCAACACATTCTTATTCAGTGTATTGAAAAATCTTCCATGCGTGTGGCGAAAAACTTTCGATGCTCGGGGCGCTATTTTATGCTCATAGCGCTATAATTCTTTTCGCATTGCGCACGGAATTTCTCCGCATTTCAGCGCGAAAACGGCAGCTAAACCGCTTTTCGGAGCGAAAAATCGTTTATAAAGTTGGGAGACACTTGTGGCCCCCTTTCTTATGTCGGATTTGGAGAACTTTTACTGTATTAAAGTTTAGACGCTTCATTTTTTCTGGATTTTATGTTTATACTCGAAAATAATTGCCGAAATATTTGGAGATGCTGATTTCGTGCCGTAGCTTTCAGCGTTAACCAAAAAATTCAACAGCTATGATTTACTTCAACGTCAACAAGCGCAAGGACCCTCAGACCGGGTACCGAAAAGTTCTACGGGACTGTGAATATCTAGAGTGTCTTCGCCTACGCTGAGATAGGCAACGACGTGTTGTTTTAATCTTGTAAAGTGTCTCATCTATTCAGATTCATTTCTCGGCTTCCGGCTCTTCACGTGTGTAGTGTGAAAGTGTGATTTCGTGATTTTGCGTTTTCTTTTCCCGCTTCGGCCGCGGGGGTTTTGCCATTTGGGTTACAATCGCTAATTTTGCTTCCGTTATAACTTCAACGAGCGATGCGCAGCAAATTCATACATCTTCTCTGGGGGGTGCTGGCGGTGGGAGTGCTGGCCTGCGCCGGTGCTTTCTATGCCATAGCGGCGGGATGGATAGGCTATGTGCCCGAGCTCAGGCAGCTTGACCATCCCATAGACCGCTTTGCTTCGCAGGTGATAAGTTGCGATGGCCAGACTATAGGCACTTACGCCCGCTCGGAAAACAGGGTGTTCGTTTCGGGCGACCAGATTTCGCCCTACGTGGTGAAGGCGCTGGTGGCTACCGAGGACGTGAGGTTCTACGAACATTCGGGCATCGACTTCCGCTCGCTGATGCGCGCCGTGGTGAAGCGCGGCTTCCTGGGCAATGCCAGCGCCGGAGGTGGCTCTACCATCACCCAGCAACTGGCCAAGCAGCTCTATTCGCGCTCGGCAGGAAGCACGGTGGCGCGCGTGCTGCAGAAGCCCGTAGAGTGGGTTATTGCCGTGAAGCTCGAGCGGATTTACACCAAAGACGAGATTCTGACGCTTTACCTCAATTATTTTGATTTCCTGCATAATGCTGTGGGCATAAAGACTGCGGCCGAAACTTATTTCAATAAGCAGCCGCGCGAACTTTCGCTCGTGGAGAGCGCCGCGCTGGTGGGCATGTGCAAGAACCCTTCGTACTTCAATCCTGTTCGGGAGCCCGAGCGCTGCCGCGAGCGGCGCAACACCGTGCTTGTGCAGATGGTGAAGGCGGGATACCTCTCAAGCGAGGAATATGACGCTGCCGCCGCGCAGCCGCTGAAGCTCGACTTCCACCGCGCCGACCACAAGGAGGGTATCGCCACTTATCTGCGCGAGTTTCTGCGCCAGAGACTCATGGCAAAAAAACCGCAGAGAGCCAACTATGCCTCGTGGCAGCAGCAGCAGTTCTACGACGACTCGCTGGCATGGGAAACCGACCCGCTCTATGGCTGGTGCAACAAGAACGCGAAGAAAGACGGTTCGCCTTACAACATCTACACCGACGGCCTGAAGATTTACACCACCATCGACTCGCGCATGCAGCGGTATGCCGAAGAGTCGATGCGTGGCCATGTGGAGGGATATCTGCAGCCGCTGTTCAACCGCGAAAAGCGCAGCTCGGCTACGGACCCCTTCTCGAAGGCCCTGACGGCAAAGCAGGTGAACGACATCATGCTGAAAGCCATAAGACAGAGCGACCGTTACCGCGCAATGAAGGAAAGCGGATGCTCGGAAAGCGAGATAATGAAGGCGTTCGACACGAAGGTGAACATGTCGGTGTATACCCCTCACGGAGAAGTGGATACCGTGATGTCACCGCGCGACTCGATAAGGTACTACAAGTCGTTCCTGCGTTCGGGATTTATGGCCATCGATCCACGCAACGGTCATGTCATGGCCTATGTGGGCGGGCTCAACTACGCACATTTCCAGTATGACATGTGCACCGTGGGTCGCAGGCAGGTGGGCTCTACGATAAAGCCCTTCCTCTATTCTCTGGCCATGGAAAACGGCTGGAAGCCCTGCGACGAGGTGATGAACGTGAGGCGAAGCTACAAGGTGGGCGACCAGGTGTGGACGCCGGCCAACTCGGGCCATGCACGGGTGGGGCAGATGGTGACGCTGGAATGGGCCCTCTCGCAGTCGAACAATTGGATTTCGGCTTACCTCATGAGCCAGCTCAGTCCCGCGGCTTTCGTGGAGCTGATACACAACTTCGGCGTCACTAACCAGGAGATACATCCCTCGCTGGCTCTGTGTCTGGGACCGTGCGAGATATCGGTTAGCGAACTGGCAAGCGCATACACCGCCTTCGTGAACAAGGGCA
Organism: Bacteroidaceae bacterium; assembly: GCA_963625145.1. Taxonomy (GTDB): domain Bacteria; phylum Bacteroidota; class Bacteroidia; order Bacteroidales; family Bacteroidaceae; genus UBA6398. The sequence continues at coordinate 15,044 of CAVFSQ010000009.1, forward strand.
TACGCACGGCACCGCTGTTGGTTACGAAAATCGAAGATAGCGAGGGCAATGTCGTGGGCGAATTCTATCCGCAGATGAACGAAGTGATAAGCGAGGAGAGCGCTCTGCGAATGCTCGAAATGCTTCAGGGCGTCATCGACCATGGTACAGG
>CAVFSQ010000009.1:15204-18570 GCA_963625145.1 Bacteroidaceae bacterium
GGTACAGGCGGGCGCATACGCTACAAATTCCATATTGACGCGCCCATGGCCGGAAAGACGGGCACCACCAACCGCCACAGCGACGGATGGTTCGTGGGCATCGTGCCGAAGCTCGTGGGAGCCTGCTGGGTGGGCGGCGAAAACCGCGACATCCATTTCGACAACATGAGTTACGGGCAGGGAGCATCGATGGCTTTGCCAATATGGGCCTATTTTCTGAAGAAGGTTTACCGCGACAAGGAACTCGGATACAGCGCAACCGACAACTTCGAATATCCCGACAACTACTCGTCGTGCGGGCAGACGGCCAACGACAGCCTGCAGTATTCAATCGTAGGCGCTGACAACGCAGCAGAATAACCCAACAACAACAACCGACAACACAATGAGCAACATAAAAAGCGTAGCAATCATACCGGCACGGTTCGCCTCGAGCCGTTTCCCCGGAAAACCCCTGGCACTTCTAGCAGGGAAACCTATAATAGAGCATGTGTACCGCCGAGCAGCCGAGGCTGTTGGTGAGGTGTACGTGGCAACCGACGACCAGCGCATTGCCAGCTGTGTGGAAGCCTTCGGAGGCAAGGCCATAATGACTTCATCTCAGCACCGCAGCGGAACCGACAGGGTGGAAGAGGCCTACGGCAAGATAGGCAGGGACTTCGACGTGGTGGTGAATGTGCAGGGCGACGAGCCCTTCATACGCCGGGAGCAGATAGAGAAACTCGTGGCGTGCTTCGAATACCCCGACACTCAAATCGCCACTCTCGTAAAGCCCTTTGCCGAAACCGATGGCATCAATGCCTTGCTGAATCCCAATTCCCCGAAAGTGACGCTGTCGGAAGACATGAAGGCCCTGTATTTCAGTCGCTCGGTGATACCCTTCTTGCGGGGCGTGCCTCAGGAACAGTGGCTGGCTGGGCACACCTTCTACAAGCATATCGGCATATATGCGTTCCGCCCCGAAGTGTTGCGTCAGATTACGCGGCTTCCGCAGGGCAGGCTCGAAAAGGCTGAGTCGCTGGAGCAACTGCGGTGGCTTGAAAACGGTTATAGTATACGCGTCGCAATCAGCAAATTCGAAACTGTGGGGATTGATACCCCCGAAGACTTGGAGCGGGCTCAGCAGTTCATAGAGGAAAACATAAAATAGAGCATTTGCAATGAAACTGAAACTCAAAATATTGGCATCGGCGCTGGGCTTGGCCTTCAGCTTTCCGTCGGCAGCCCAGAATATAAAGGTAGGCACCTACGTGTTCAAGGACGGAGCTCAATACAGCGGAGAAATGCGCGCCGGAAAACCTTACGGCAAGGGCAAGACACAGTTCCGCAACGGCGACACCTATGAGGGCGAATACGTGAAAGGCAAGCGCCAGGGATACGGTGTCTACCAGTTCACCGATGGCGAGAAATACGAAGGGCAGTGGTACCAGGATCAGCAGCACGGTAAGGGCATTTTCTATTTCAAGAACAACAACCGATACGACGGACTTTGGTACCGCGACTACCAGCAGGGCTTGGGCAAGATGTACTACTACAACGGCGACGTGTATGACGGCGACTGGAAAGCCGACAAGCGCGATGGTCATGGCACTTATACTTATGCCACCGGAGCCTATTACAAGGGAACATGGCAGGACGACAAGAAGTCGGGCAACGGAGTGTTCGACTGGAACGACGGTTCGCGCTATTCGGGAGCATGGAGCAACAACCAGCGCTGCGGCAAGGGAACGTTTACATATTCCGACGGCGACGTGTATGAAGGCGATTGGAAAGACGACATCCAGAACGGTCGTGGCATATACCGCTTCCGTAACGGCGATGTCTACGAAGGGCAATATGCTGCCGGAGAGCGCACGGGAGAAGGTATTTTCACCTTCGCTAACGGCAACAAATATACCGGAAGTTTCCAGAACGGCGAATTCAACGGCCACGGAGTGTATATCTGGAAAAACTCGGCGCGCTACGAAGGACAGTGGAAAGGCAACCAGCGCAACGGACACGGCAAATACCTCTGGAAAAACGGCGACGTCTACGAAGGGCAGTGGCTGAACGGGGAAATGAACGGCGAAGGTGTGTTACGCCTCTCCGACGGAACCAAGTTCAAGGGCACCTTCAAGGCCGGCAAAAAGGAAGGCCCGGGTATAGAGGAACGCAAGGACGGCACGCGTTTCGAAGGTACTTTCCGGGGTGGCTTGAAAGACGGAGCCTTCGTGGAAAAAGATGCAGACGGCAATGTTACCCGCAAAGATACATACCGGAACGATGTATTGCAATAACTACAATTAAATAACCAGCAACATGAAAACAATGCAGAAAACGCTGAAACTGATAGACGGCGACAAATGGCTGGAACCTTTCGCCCCCGCAATCGTGGGGCGCCATAGGCATGCCGTTGACAAAATCGAAGAACTGACAGGCGGAAACCGCTCGCTGCACGACTTCGCTTCGGGCCATCTCTACTTCGGGCTGCACCGCAATGCCCGGGGATGGACGTTCCGCGAATGGGCTCCGAATGCCACGAAGATATTCCTGACAGGCGACTTCAACAAATGGAAAGAATCTCCCCTCTACGAACTGAAACCCGTGGACGAAAATGGAGTATGGGAAGTTAACCTCCCCGAAAATGCATTGCGCCACGGCGACCTCTACAAAATGCGAGTATACTGGCAGGGAGGATGCGGCGAACGTATGCCGGCATGGTGCCGCAGGGCTGTGCAGGACGAACATACAAAGGTGTTTTGCGCACAAGTGTGGGAACCCGAAGAGCCCTATGTGTTCAAAACTAAGAATTTCCGTCCTTTAATCGACCCTCTGCTCATATACGAATGCCATATCGGCATGGCCCAGGATGCACAGGGAGTGGGCACCTACGAAGAATTCCGAAAAAACATATTGCCGCGTGTAGTGAGCGATGGATACAACTGCCTGCAGATTATGGCAGTGCAGGAACACCCTTACTACGGCTCGTTCGGCTATCACGTTTCAAACTTCTTTGCCCCCTCTAGCCGCTTCGGCACACCTGAGGAACTTAAGCGCCTCATAGACGAAGCGCATTCCAAGGGCATTGCGGTAGTCATGGACCTGGTGCATTCGCATGCCGCCAAGAACGAAAACGAAGGGCTCGGGAACCTTGCAGGCGATCCCAACCAGTATTTCTATCCCGGCGACAGGCATACGCATCCTGCTTGGGACAGCCTGTGCTTCGACTACGGCAAGAACGAAGTGCAGCACTTCCTGCTCTCCAACTGCCGTTACTGGCTTGAGGAATTCCATTTCGATGGCTTCAGGTTCGACGGCGTAACTTCAATGCTTTACTACGACCACGGGCTCGGCAAAGCCTTTGTCGGGTATGATGACTATTTTGAC
>CAVFSQ010000010.1:0-18154 GCA_963625145.1 Bacteroidaceae bacterium
ACATCGCAACCGGCGGAGAAGACTATTGGCAAAAACTTGCCACAGTGCCGTCGCGCAAAGGCGAATTCACGCTCGACGATTCTCGTATTGCTACTTCGCCTTTCGTTAAATTCGCCGTAACTTCGCCTAACACCACGCTCAATATTTGGTGGAAGATGTAGCGCAGCCTATGCTGTATGAATCTTACACCGCCACGGCGTTTCTGGGTGTCAAACGCGAAATGAAAGAAAACGTCGTTTACTTTGGCATCGGCTTGTGTGAGGTCTTTGGTGTTACAGGCAAGGTAGCCGCTTTTGCCCATTATGTATGCGTTGTCATCGTTGCGCCATTTTACCAAAACATACTCGTTGTCCTCGATTTCTGTTGGCTCGTCGGGCGTTTTGTTTCCGCTTTCGTCTTTCGAACAAGCCACTAAAATTGTGGCAAAAATATAAGCATTATAGATTTAATAGCTGACATCGTTTTTATTGACTGACATTGTTTTAGTGATAATTGGTATCGTATTTTCAATGACGGCGAGGGTACGACTTTTTTACGAAATCAAAGAGGTTTTGAATGGACCGAATTTACGATAAAGTTTTCTGCCTTAAAGATTGTACCGCTTTGCGTATTGCGGAAAAATTCTCTGCGCACAAAAGAAAAATTGTATGCGCAAAGCGCAAAAATTTTGAGCGCTCAGAAAGATGCTTTTCAGTACCCTTGAAAAAGCAATATGTTGTGGATGTGTTCAGAGCTTCCCTTGCGCGGCTTTGAATAGCGTTCCGGTGGGGCATACAAAGCGGCAGTAGGGGCGCGGAACAAAGACCGAGAGCAAAACGAATAGTGCCGCTGCCACCGTAACGGGTATGGCTGTCGCTGCAGGGCTGAATGCCGCGAAGAGTTCCCATTCCGTCCAGCCGGAGAAGATGCCGCTTATGAGTAGGAAGGTGAGCGTTGCCCACAGCGCCCGGCGCACCCATTGCAGTGCGTTCACTGTGCGTGCCGTAAGGCGTATCTTGCGGCTGCTGCAGCGTGAAGTGAGTTCCTGCAGCGAGCCCAGGGGGCATACGTTGCTGCAGTAGTGGTTGTGCCGGCCGAACAGCGGGTAGACGAATGCCGTGACGGCCATAATGTATGCGGTGATGGTGGGCAGCGATGGCGAAGGCGAAAAAAGTGCCAGCAGCCGTTCGTGGCAGAGAAACGTTCCGCTCCAAATGCCGAGCACGGCAATGTTGAGAACCAGTTGCACTGTGCGGTAGCGATGGTTGCGCACGAAGAGCGGGAGTATTGCCGCCATGAGTGCTACGGCCAGTGCCGCCCATGCAGCGTAGTCTACGGGCTGGCTTACGGTCATGCCGCCGTTTTCGTCGTGCGTGATGTGGTGCGAAGCGTATTCCAGGGCTGCCTTCATGTTTCCGATGACTCCGCGCGAAGAATATGTGGCGCCGCTTATGCCGTCAACCTGTAGGGCGAGGGCTTCGGCGGGTGTTTTTCCATTCCAGGCTTCGAGCAGTCCTTCGTTCTCTACGGCCTTGAAGAAGTTAGTGGTTTCGGCATTGGGCAGGGCTTCCACGCGCAGCACACGGCCTTGGCTGAAATACACCTTCAGGGGCACGTGGCCGCCATAGCCGTACGACTCGCTTCCTATTTCGGTGGTGTTTATCACTATTGTGCCGTCGGGCATGACACTGAGGGTGGAGTCTTTCTGCGTGCTGATGTCTGTATTTTCGTAGCCGGTTTGCGCCGTTTGGCGGTCGTTGCGCTGGATGGCTGCGGTGATTGCTGCAAATGCCGCCACAGCAATGAGGCAGATAATATTGCGTATTCGCGACGGGGTATTGCTGTGCTTTTGGTCTTGCATGATGTTAGGATATTTTCGAGTCGGATGATTATTCTACAAGGCGGAATTGCTGCCATTTGCGGCTGCGGTAGCGCAGGAGGAAGATGGCGCCTTTCACTATCCAGTCGCCGAACATGCCAAGCCATACGCCAACTATGCCCATTCCCATTTCAATGCCCAGCAGCCACGAAAAGCCCACGCGGCAAAGCAGCATGCACGCCACGCTGGTGCGCATGGGGAAACGTGTGTCGCCCGCTGCGCGGAAAGTGGCAGGCAGGGCATAGCTTGCCGGCCATACGGTGGCGGCAAACAGGGCGTGTATCATAACCAGCTGTCTTGTCAGGCCGACGGCTTCGGGCGAAAGGTTGTAGAGCCGCATCAGTGTGGGCAGGAAGGCGGTTACGGCAATGCAGCTTATGATATGGGCCAGGTATATTCCCTTCACGATATGCCTTGTGTAGTAGCGGGCCTTGGTGTAGTTGCCGGCTCCCACGCAGCGCGACACCACTACGGTTATGCCGGTGACTGCCGCCATTCCGGGCAGCACCTGGAAGAGGATTATGGATTGCGTGACGGCGTTGGCGGCAATGGATGCCGTGCCGAACGAGGCTACCATTATGAGCACAAGCACGCGTCCGAGGTAGAACATGCCGTTTTCGAAACTGTAGGGTATGCCGAGCTGGGCAATTCTTCGCATTGTGGGCAGGTGGAAGTGTATTTGCGGCATTGTGCCGCTGGCTGACATGCGCCGCAGCAGCATTGTTGTGATTGCCGCGGCAGCAAAGATTCGGGCTCCGAGGGTGGCGGCGGCAACACCGCGCGTCCCCATATCGAGAAGGTATATTGCTGCGGCATTGCCGGCAACGTTGAGCAGGTTGGCAATAACCATCGTGCGGAGCGGAAGCCGCGTGTTGCCGTAGGCGCGGAATACCGATGCTACCGCGCTGTAAATGCCGAGAAACGGGAGCGAGGCGGCTATAAGGCTGAAGTATGCCGTGGCATGGCTACGCACTTCGGGGGCAAGAGGACCGAACAGGCGGTTTACGATAACGGGTTGCAAGGCATAGGCAATGGCCGAAAGCAGCACGCCCGACAGGCCCAGGAGCAGAATAGTTTGGAGCGCCACACCCGAACTCTCGCGGCTTTGCGAGTTTCCCAAATGCTGGCCCACTACCACGCCGCCGCCTACGGCCAGAGCGGTAAGCAGGCTGTTGAAGAACGATACGACAAAGTCCATCAGAGACACTCCCGACACGGCAGCCTCGCCTACGCTCGACACCATCATGGAGTCGACAATCCCTACCGTATAGTGCAGGGCTAGCTCGCCGGCGATGGGCATGAAAAGCAGCAGCAGCGCCTTGTCGGAGAAATTGGTGTCGTGGGGCTTTGTCATTGCAGAGTATATGAAAACATGCGCGCCGGAAACTTCACGGTATCCCGGCGCGCAGTGTGAGGCTATGTTTCTGGAATCATTTCAGAAAATCGGTAAAGTAACGGGTGATGCGCTCGTGCAGGTGAACCATGTCTTTTCCCGTCATGTTGTGGCCCTGGTTGGGATAGGTGAAATAGTCGCACTGCACGCCTGCATCTTCGCAGGCTCTGAGGAATGCAAACGTATGTTGCGGCACGCAGATAGGGTCGTTGTAGCCGTTGATAATCTGTAGGTGGCCCTTGAGGTTTTTGGCCTTGAGCAGCAGGTTGCTGCCTTCGTAGCCCTCGGGATTCTGCTGCGGAGTGTCCATGTAGTGCTCGCCGTACATCACTTCGTAGTATTTCCAGTCGATGACCGGGCCGCCGGCAACGCCTACCTTGAACACATCGGGGTAGGAACACATGAGGTTTGTTGTCATGAATCCGCCGAAACTCCAGCCGTGAACGCCTAGCCGGTCGCCGTCGACGTATGGCAGCGACTTCAGGAACTCCACGCCTTTTATCTGGTCTTTCATCTCTTCAACTCCGAGATGGCGGAACGTTACGCTTTCGAATTCCATACCGCGGTTTTCCGATCCGCGGTTGTCGACAACAAACAGCACATAACCTTTCTGGGCCATATAGATTTCCCATCCGCGTGTGCCGTAGAAATGATTGCCGTATATATTGTGGGCACGCGGACCACCGTAAACGTAGACAATGGCGGGGTATTTTTTTGTGGAATCGAAGTTCACCGGCTTTACGAGGCGGTAGTAGAGGTCTGTGGTGCCGTCGGCGGCCTTTATGGCGCCGCATGTTATTTCGGGCATTTCGAACTGCTCTTCCCAAGGGTGTTTCACTATGGTTTCAAGGCGTGTGGATTTTGCCGTAGCAGTGTTTGCCACGCTTATATAGCGTGCGGTTTTCGGTGAATTGCCGCGGTCGAGCAAAAACTTCCCCGAGGCCGACAACGTTCCGCCGTGCACCCCTTTGCCGTCGTCGAGAAGTGTGCGCTGGAGCGTTTTCGTGTCAACGGCATACAGGTTCTCGTTTATCGGCTTTGTTTCGTTCGACAGGTAGATTACGTTCTTTGCCTTGCTGTTGAAGCCCAGCACGGCGATTACCTCAAACTGCCCCTTGGTGAGCTGCGTTGAGGTTTTTGCAGCCAGGTCGTAAAGATAGATATGGTTAAAACCATCGCGGCGGCTTTCGTACACAAATTTGCTGCTGTCCCACGGTAGGAATCTGAGTGGCGCTTTCAGGTCGACGTATTTCTCGTTGCGATCTTCGAATATCATGCCCTTGTTCTCGCCGGTTGCAGCATCGTAGGAAAAGAGCTGCATATGGTTTTGGTCGCGGTTGAGTTCGAACAGATAGATTGTCTTTTCGTCGGGCGACCAGCTGATGTTGGTGAAATACCTGTCGGTTGGGTCGCACGTCTTGAGGTATACGGTTTTGCCGGTGTTGGTGTCGTAAACGCCGACGTACACTTTGTGGCTTGTCTCTCCGGCCATGGGATATTTGTCGGGAGTGTATTTGGCAATGCGCGATACGCCTGCGCTGTCTTTGTCGTTGTCGGCGCATAGTGGAGTGATGCTCACCTGCGGATAGCCGGTGACCATGCTTTGGTCCATCTTGTAGAAAGCAAGCTTGGTGCCGCCGGGGCTCCAGTAAGTGCCTTTGCTTATGCCAAATTCATCGCGGTGAACGCTTTGCCCGTAGACAATGTCGTGCGAACCGTCTTGGGTGAGTTGCAGTTTCTTGCCTTCGGGCGTTATGATGTAAAGGTTGTCTTTCAGCACATATGCTTCGTTGCCGCTTTTGGTGCTGAGGTCGCGTGCCTTTGCCCCGGTGGGTATTTCACGGCTTCTGACTATCTTCTTCGCTTTCCAGTCGACGAGATAAATCCTGCCTGTAGCTTCAATCAATATCTCGGTCTTGCTTGCGTCGGGAAAGGTGATGCTTTGCAGACTATACGGTTTTGCGTCGGCCTCGATACCTTCGCACGAGTTTATGTCTTCGAGGGTGAAGAGCTTTTGCGGTTTCGTCTGCTTGCCCTTGTCGTCGGTTACGGCCGAGCATTCTTCCACGTCGAGCCTTACCAGACGGTCGCCCCACCACGTGGCGTTGAAATATGCGGGCTGGTAGTTCCAATACGAATCGCCGCCCCACAGAAGGTTGTCGAGAGTGAATGATTTTTTCTGTGCCATAAAGGGTGTGAACATCAAGCAGAAAACCGGAATTGCGAATATCAGTTTTTTTATAGTCATGCCAGTATGTTTTAGTATTCAGCCTTTGTATCCTTTCCGCTCGCCGCCTTTGCGGAATCCTCCTCCGCTTTTTCCGCGGAAGTCGCCGCGTGAGCCGTCGTGCGAGGAATTGTGCCCGTAGCTTTTGCTATCGTGGAAGTTGCGGCGGTCTTGGCGTTCTGAGCGGTTGCCGTTGTGCTCAAAGCGCCGTCCTCCTGTTGCGTATGGCTTGCGTGTGTTGGGGCCGAAGGAGCGCTCGCCGTCGTTGTCGGGGTGTGACGAACGGCGCTGGTCTCGCGCGGCGCGGCGTTCTTTGCGGCGCTGGTTCTCCTCGAATTCGCGGTGTTTGCGTATCACGTAATCGGGAATGTCGCCATAGTCGGCCTGCTCGTCTTCGTCAAGGCGTTTCTTGAATTCTCGGTGCACCTTGAAGCGATGGGGATCGGCCATCTGGCGCCGTTCGCGGTCGGTTTTTATGTCGTTGCCTTCGTGGCGGAATTCGTTGAACTTGCCGCTGAAGATCTGGTATTTCTGAAGCTGACAGTCGAGCGAGCCGTTGAAGAGCGGAATCTTTATGCTCGGTTTAAGTCCGATATTCTGGAAGAGTTCCTCGCTGTTGCATATTATCCATGCCTCGTTGCCGGTGAACTGGTGCTTGAGCCTTTCGCCGATTGCCTTGTAGAGCAGCGGCAGTGCGGAGTCGCTTTTTATTCTCACCCCATAGGGCGGGTTTATCACCATAATAGCCTTTTCGGCCGGTTGCTTGAATTCGCGGAAGTCGCGGCGGTCTACCACGAAATCTTCGTCGAGTTCGGCAGCGATGATGTTTGCCTTTGCGGCCTTTACGGCATTGGCATCGACGTCGTAGGCATACATGCGGTGCTCGAACGGCCGTTCCTGTGCGGTGCAGCTGTCTTTTATCGAGAGGAAAAGGCTTTCGCTGTAGTCGGCCCATTTCTGGAAAGCGAATTCCTTGCGGAACTTGCCGGGGGCGATGTTGCGAGCCATCATGCACGCTTCGATGGGAATGGTGGCCGAACCGCACATCGGGTCTATGTAGTCGCATTCCCCGTTCCAGCCGGTGAGTTTCACGATTCCCGCTGCAAGCACTTCGTTTATGGGCGCATCCACGCTTTCCACGCGGTATCCGCGCTTGTGCAGGCTTTCGCCCGAGGAGTCGAGCGATAGGGTGCAGTCGTCGTCGGAGATGTGTATGTGGAAGCGGATGTCGGGGTTGGCAATGCTTATGTTGGGGCGTTTCCCGCAGTTCTCGCGGAAATAGTCAACGATGGCGTCTTTCACTTTGTAGGCCACGAACTTCGAATAGCTGAAGTTTTCGGAGTATACCACCGAGTCGACGGCAAAGGTAGTCTTGAGGTCGAGGATGTTGCGCCATTCGTAGTTTCTCACGGTGTCGTATACCTCATCGGCATTGCTTGCGCTGAAGTGCTTTAGCGGCTTGAGTATTCTGATGGCGGTGCGGAGCATGTAGTTTGCACGGTACATTGTTTCGGTGTCGCCGGTGAAGTGCACTACGCGCCTTCCTTTTTTTATATTGTTAGCGCCGATTTCGGCGAGCTCCTGTGCCAAGAGGTCTTCAAGTCCCTGAAAAGTCTTGGCGATGAGTTCGAATTCGTTTTCCATTAAATTATTTGAGAGTGGTGTGTTTGTTTTGCGTGATGTGTGCGCCTGCAGGCACATTGTCGGTAATCCAAATGTTTCCGCCGATAACTGCCCCCCGTCCTATAGTGATGCGCCCGAGAATGGTGGCGTTGGAATAAACAATTACGTTGTCTTCGAGAATAGGGTGGCGTGGAATGCGTTTTATGGGGTTGCCGTCGTTGTCGAGCGGGAAGCTGCGTGCGCCGAGTGTGACGCCCTGGTAAAGTTTCACTCCGGTGCCTATGATGCATGTGGCGCCTATCACTACGCCTGTGCCGTGGTCAATCATGAACCCTTCGCCTATTTGTGCGCCGGGGTGGATGTCGATGCCGGTTTCGCTGTGTGCCATTTCGGTGAGTATACGCGGCAGTAGCGGCACGCCGATATTGTAGAGCGCATGGGCAATGCGGTAGTTCGACAACGCCTTTATCGCCGGATAGCAGCTTATTACTTCAGCATAGCTTTCGGCGGCAGGGTCGCCCAGAAATGCGGATTCCACGTCGGTGGCAAGTGTGGCGCGGATGCCTGGAAGGCTTTCGATGAACTTGGCAGCGGCTTCGGTGGCGCATTTGTCGATATCGTCGAGGCAGCGGGTGCATCGCTCTTCGTCGGAAAAGCAGAGCGCGGCTTCTATCTGGCGGTAAATGAGGTCGAAAAGCCGTTCAACGTTTACGCCTACAGTGTAGAGCATTGTTTCGGCGTTGATGGTTGACTTTCCGTAGTAGCCCGGGAAGAGCACGGCGCGGCACAGGTCCACAACTTCTCCCAACACCTGCCCCGAAGGCAAAGCATCGCAATGGCGATGATAAAGTTTCTTTATCGTTGCAGTCTGCGACAACTTTTCGGTCGTTTCGGTCAAGAGCTGGTTAATCTCGCTGGAGTTCATTAAGTAATGGGTTGAAAACTTACTGAAAGTTAGTGCAAAGTTAATTCAAAGCGCCGAAACCATGGCATTTTGCTTAGGGAAATTTTACTGCCCCCCGGGGGCAAACTGGCCGTGGTCGTTTCATTTGCCTGCAGTCTGGCGGTAAATTCTTGTCATGTAGTATATAAAATGCGCGGCGCCAGTGGCAAAAGCCAGTATGAGGAGCGTTTTGCCGGTGCTCCAGCCTGCGCTTTGCTGGTGCCACAGCCCAGTGATGAAGCACAGCACCGACAGTGTGATGCCCAGGGCGTTGAGTGTGGAGTTGCCTTTGCGCAGGGCCGTTCCGGTTTCGAGTTTGCTGTGGTGTATGCCGTAGGCAGTGTAGACGTCGAGCCCTATTACCATCCATATCACAAGGCGTATCCATGTGTCGGCCGGGAGAAACACCATAAGTCCCAGGCAGGTGAGAATGCCGAGAATGGGCACGAGCGGCACGAGCGGCACCTTGAACGCGCGTTCGGCATCGGGCATCGTCTTGCGCAGTATGATTACCGCAGTGCAAACCAGCGAGAATGCAAGCAGCGTTCCTATGCTAGTCATTTCGCCCGCCACTCTTGCCGGCACAATTGCCGCGAGCACTGCCACCACGGCCATGAAGAGCACGTTGCTGTGGGCCGGTGTGCGAAACCGTGGATGTACTTTCGAGAAGAATGGCGGAAGCAGTCCGTCGCGGCTCATGCTGAAAAACACGCGGCTTTGTGCCATGAGCGTCACCATTATTACCGAGCAGTAGCCCACGAGAATGGCAAGCGTGATAGCCGTGTTAAGCCACGGGTAGGCCGGGTGCAGGGTTCCCGCGGCGTCGGCGGTGCCTATGTGCTGTATGGCTACCGCCACCGGTGCGATGCCTTCGAGGCCTCCGAATTCCTTGTAGCTGGCTACACCGGTCATTACATAGCCGAAGGCGATATACAGCACGGTAACTACAAGTAGCGAACAGAGAATGCCTATCGGCATGTCACGGCGTGGGTTCTTCGATTCCTGTGCCGCGGTGCTTACGGCATCGAAGCCCAGGAAGGCAAACGACACGATAGCCGCACCGCGCAGTACGCCCGATATGCCGAATTCGCCGAGTTTCCCCGTGTTGGCAGGAATAAAGGGGTGATGGTTGGTGGCGTCTACATAGCGCCAGCCAAGCACCACGAAAACTATTATTACCGAGACTTTAAGTATTACTATTATGGTGTTTACCACAGAACTGCTTTCGATGCCGCGTATCAGGAAAAGGCTCATTACCACCACAATTCCCGCAGCGGGAAGGTTGACGATACCGCCGTCCCAGGGGCATGCGCAAAGTTCGGGAGGAAGGCTTATGCCGGCATGTTCAAGAAAGACAGTGAAATAACGGCTCCAGCTGATACTTACCGTGGTGGCCGCCACGGTATATTCAAGCACCAGGTCCCATCCGATTATCCATGCCACAAGTTCGCCCATCGTGGCGTAGGAATAGGAGTATGCGCTGCCTGAAACCGGTATTATCGATGCGAATTCCGAATAGCAAAGTGCGGCGAAGCAGCATCCAACTGCAGCCAGAATAAACGACAGCACAATGCCAGGCCCCGTATAGTTGGCTGCTACTATGCCGGTGATGGAAAAAAGTCCGGCACCTACAATCACGCCTATCCCGAAGGCCACAAGGCTCAGGGGGCCCAGGACGCGTTTTAGCGATGTGCTGCCCGTTTCGGCGGCTTCGGCCCGCAGGGCGGCGAAAGGTTTACGGATAAACAGACTCATTGTAGAACGGCTTTGCGGCAATGAATGCCGTGCAAAGATAACGAAAAACTGCGAAGAACCACGAAGGTATTGGACAGTGGCATCGGCCGAAAGTTTTGCAGCCGGTATGGCCGGGAACAAATAAAATGCTTAACTTTGCACTTGCCCCTGGGTACGGGCGGCGCCGTTGTCTCTATAGTTCAATGGATAGAACAGCAGTTTCCTAAACTGCTGATCCGGGTTCGATTCCCGGTGGAGATACCATTTTGCTTTTGTGGGGGATTCCTGCAGTTTTCTGTAGTTCCGGCAGACGGAACTGCCGCGTATCAAGCTTTCTTTTCTCCGAGTTTCCTGCACAGTTTGCCTCCGGCAAGGCAGTAGATTCCGATTATGATGAAGGGGATGCTAAGAATCTGGCCCATGTCGAGCAGCATTCCCTGTTCGAAAGTTTCTTGCACATCTTTCACATACTCTATCATGAACCGCGACACAAACACAGCGGTTATGCACCATCCGAAGAAGAATCCCGTGCCCGCTTTCTTGGGGTTGCGGCGGTAGAGAATCAGGCCGATGAAGAATATCAGCAGGTAGGCAAGCGATTCGTAAAGCTGTCCGGGGTGGCGTGCGAAGTTTTCGCCGTTGGCCTCGAACACGAATCCCCACGGCAGATCGGTGGGCATGCCCACAATTTCGGAGTTGAAGAGATTGCCGAGGCGGATGAAACACCCGGTGAGCGGCCCGCAGATTCCCATATTGTCGAGAACGCGCATGGTATTTACGCCGGTTTTGCGTATGTAGAGCCACAGCGCTATCAGGATGCCGATTATGCCCCCGTGCGACGAGAGCCCTGCATATCCGGTGCAGCGCCAGCCTTCAGTGCTTTTCGTGACGGGGAATATCATTTCCACGGGATGGGAAAGGAAATATCCCGGTTCGTAGAAAAGGCAATGGCCGAGTCTTGCCCCCGCTATTACGCCTACAAAGACGTAGAAGAACAACGGTTCGAACTTCTCGTCGCTCAGCCCCTGGTGCCTGTAAAGGCGCTGCATCACGAAATACCCCAACAGCAGGCCCATGGCCCAGCATAGGGCATACCATCTCACTTCGTGTGAAAGCAGGGTGAATGCTATCGGGTCGGGATTCCAGTGTATGAACAGCGCTGTGATTGCTGACGTTGACATTGCATGCGGTTTTCAGACGTTGAACCTGAAGTGCATTATGTCGCCGTCCTGCACTTCGTATTCCTTGCCTTCGACGTTGAGTTTGCCGGCTTCGCGTACGGCCGCTTCGCTGCCGTATTTTATGTAGTCGTCGTATTTTATGACTTCGGCGCGGATAAATCCCTTTTCGAAATCGGTGTGTATGACGCCTGCACAGCGGGGTGCTTTCCATCCGCGGCGGAAAGTCCACGCTTTCACTTCCATTTCGCCGGCGGTGATGAACGTCTGGAGGTTGAGTATGTGGTAGGCCGACTGTATGAGGCGGTTGCAGCCCGATTCTTCCAATCCGGCAGCCTCAAGGAATTCCCGGCGGTCTTCGGCGCTGTCGAGCTCGGCAATGTCGGCTTCGGTGCGTGCGGCCACAACGAGCAGTTCGGCTCCTTCCGGGGCTATCGCCTCGCGCACGGAGTCAACATGCCGGTTGCCCGTAACGGCCGAGCCTTCGTCTACATTGCATACGTATATCACGGGTTTCGAGGTGAGCAGAAAGAGGTCGTGGGCTGTCTGCATCTCTTCCTTCTTTTCGAACTTTACGGTGCGGGCCGACTTGCCCTGCGAAAGGGCTTCGTGGTAGGCTTTCAGCACGGCATATTCGGTCTGTGCCTGCTGGTCGCCACCGACTTTCGCAATCTTTTCCACTTTCTTTAGATGCTGCTCCACGGTTTCGAGGTCCTTGAGCTGCAGCTCGGTGTCGATGACTTCCTTGTCCCTAACCGGGTCAACGCTTCCGTCGACGTGCACTACGTTGCCGTCGTCGAAGCAGCGCAGCACGTGGATTATCGCATCGGTCTGGCGTATGTTGCCGAGGAACTGGTTGCCCAGCCCTTCGCCCTTGCTGGCCCCCTTGACTATTCCGGCTATATCCACTATCTCTACGGTAGCCGGAACAATTCTCCCAGGATGCACCAGCTCGGCAAGGCGGTTGAGGCGCTCGTCGGGCACTGAAATGACACCCACGTTGGGCTCTATGGTGCAGA
This sequence comes from Bacteroidaceae bacterium, assembly GCA_963625145.1. Lineage (GTDB taxonomy): Bacteria > Bacteroidota > Bacteroidia > Bacteroidales > Bacteroidaceae > UBA6398. The sequence goes on from CAVFSQ010000010.1 coordinate 11,976, forward strand.
AGGGGAAGTTGGCGGCTTGCGCCTTGGCGCTGCTAAGGCAGTTGAACAGGGTGGATTTCCCGACGTTGGGCAATCCCACTATTCCGCATTGTAATCCCATATGTTTCTATCTGTTGTTGTTTGGATTGCAAAGTTAGCCAAAAATGAGCAATCGGCAGATGTTTTTTCACATGTCAATACTGCGCGGTTAAAGAATATAAAAAGCCTGCAGCGTGTCGGCATTTCTTTTTACTTTTGTGGCCGACAATGAAAAATGCCTGTATAGTTCTGGTTCTTCTAGCGCTTGTTCCGGCCCGCAGCGCGCGGGCGCAGAACGGCGGAAAGGGGCTCGACAGCGTGCCTCCGCTCCCTTTGTATGTGCAGGTTGGCAAGACTGTTTACAACGGCGACAGCATTCCCGACATAATAACTCCCCCATGCTACGTATATCCCCCGATGAAGTTCAGGAACGAAGGCGAAAGGCGGGCATACACCCGCTTGGTGGCAAATGTAAAGAAGGTGCTGCCATATGCCAAGCTTGCAAAGGAGACGCTGATGGAAACCTATGAATTTGTGGAAACACTTCCGAACGAAAAGGAACGCAAGGCGCATCTGAAACTTGTGGAAGACGGCATAAAGGAGCAGTACAAGCCTGTGGTGAAAAAAATGAGTCGTTCGCAGGGCAAACTTCTTATAAAACTCATTTACCGCGAGTGCGACCAGTCGTCTTACGAATTGATACAGGCATTTCTAGGCTCGTTCAAGGCTGCGTATTACCAGTTTTTTGCCGGCATATTCGGCAGCAGCCTGAAGAAATCCTACGACCCGAAAGGCGAAGACAAAGATACCGAAAGGGTGGTGCGCCTAGTGGAGAGCGGGCAGCTTTGATTTTTTGCGGTTTTTCGGGGCTATTTTGCCGACAGTTTGGCAGTTTGGGGATTGAGAATGTTGTGCGCCCCTACCAGGAATGCCTTTGCCGTACCGAATTTCAGATTCATGTCGAGCCGTACGGGCAGATGGTTTTTGTCGTCGGTTATATAGAAGCGTACCAGTTCCACATTTTTGCCCGTATCTTCGTCCTTTTCGATGTACGAGAATACCAGCGTGCGGTATTTTGTCGACGAATGTTCCACCTGGAAAGTGCTGCGCCCGCGGAAAACGAGTTTTTCTTCATGCAGTTCACCCGCGTCGGTCATAGTGAAGTTGTAGGTGAACCCTTTTTTTACGTTGTCGAGATTCATGCATCGTGCGCGCAGCATTATGCTGAGCATGTCGTAAATGCACCCTGCCTTTACCGCCGTGTGTTCGCTTATTTCGCCTTTGCGGTTGCGGTGGCGCATCTTGGCTTGTGCCTGTCCGCCGTTGTAGGAATACCACACTTCGTCGGTGCGGTAGCGGTCGCCTTCCTTGGCGCGCTTGGTGTAGTAGAGCGGCACGAGGTCTTTTGTGACGTATGTCTTCAGCGTGTCGCGCATGGTGAAGTATTTGTCGGCTTTCGATGATGTGCGCGTTATGAGGCTGCTGCGGAACGCTTCCTTCCCTTGCCAGTTGGTGAGACTTGTGGAAAGGGTGGCATTGCCTACCTTGAACCACACGAACTTCCAGTTGAAATACATGTCGAACAGCAATGTCTCCCCGCTTTTGAACGCGGTGTTCCTAATGGGGCACTGCGATGCGGCAGGAGTGGCCTCGAGGCATAATGCCAGGAATATCAGCGGCAGTATTTTTCTCATCTCTTGTTTTTATTGCGTTGTTGCTGCTCTTTCTGTTTCTTGAGAAGGCGTTCGGCATTGCGGCGTACTATTTCGCGCTTCTTTTCGGCTTTCTGCTTTGTAATGGCTGTCGGCTTCTGACTGACAAGCGGTGTGGAGCGTACGTCCCAGTCCTGCTCGGTGTCCCAGCTTGCACGCAGTTCTATCTCTTGTGGATAATAGTATACGGGTTCGGGCTGGCGCCTTTCGTCGAATAGCCCTGTGTCCCACGTTCCGTTTCCGTTTTGGTCAACGAACATGCGTAGGTAGTATTTCCCTGGAGTTATGTAGAAGAAATCGGCATGGTCACCGTCGGCTTTTACGGTGCGGAACGGCTTGTCACCGCGCAACAGTTGCACGTAAGCCTGGCCGTTGTCGTAGTTGCGCAACGTCACGAAAAGCGCGGCAAACCTGTCTACTGCCGGCACTTCGAAATTCATCTCCATGCGTATGTTGTTGTTGCCGTAGATGCTGGTGAATGCGGCCGAGTCGACTAGCAGGCGGTATTTCTGCCCGTTGCGCCATTCGCCGTATATCGTGTAGGCAAGTAGGTTGGCGCTGTCGCGTGCCACGATGAAAGGCTTTTCTTCCCATAGCGAGTCTACGCCGAGCATTAGGTGTATGCGCGAGGTGTCGATGGCCGTAAGCGGTTCGTTTACGGATATTGTGATATTTTCGTCGGGTGCCAGACTGTTGCGTGCAGCGTATCTCATGCGAATCCATTGCCGAGGCTGCCGCTCGTTGAATTTCTTGCCTTTCTTTTCGGCCCGCTCGCGGCGTTTTTCCCATTGCTCCATCTTGTCGTTGAATTCCTTTGCGATTTTCGCGTACGGCGAGCGTGAAACCAGTTCCAGCGTGTCGGTACGTTCTTCGTCAATCCCGGTGGAGTCGTTGGTGTCGGCGTATGTGAGTTGCAGCTCAAGCGTGTCTTTTGCTATAAGTGCCGTGTCGCGCAGCCAGTATGTTATTGTGTCGTTCTTTGCGCTGTTATGAACGAGAAATGCGTCGGTATCGTCGAAGTTGATTCCTTTGATTTTCGGCAGGCTGTCGGTGGGGGCGGTGAAGTAGAGCGTGAAGGAGTAGGGTGTCTTGCGTTCCGTTTTCAGCAGGTGGTGCATTGTCTGCGTTTCCTTGAACAGCCGCAGCACTATGTCGTCGGGCATGAAACGGGTGTATTTCACGGTCTTTATGGTGTCGATTCTGACGGAATCAATCCATGTGGTATCCTGCCTGGTGGCCGGTTCGAACGAAGGCACGATTATTTCTTCGCTGAAGGCAATGTCTTCGCTCTTCTGGTGGAATTCGTAGTCGTTTTCGGCATCCTTGAGGGCGTAGATGCGGTATTTGCCGGGCGCAACGCCTTTGATTGTGAATTTTCCCGCACCGTCGGTGCGCCCTATCTTTTCGAGCGGGCTTGTAGAGAATGCGCTGTCGCCCAGGTTGGAGTGAAGCCCCACGAGAATGCCTTTCACCGGTTCCAGGTCTTCGGCGTTGAGCACTTTTCCCGACACTTCGAGCGTGTCGATGTTGTCGCCTGTCGAGAATACGAACGCATAGCTTCCCATGGGATTGCTCTCGTTGTTGTCGAGTATGGCGTCAGAGAAGTCAATGGTGTAGGTGGTGTTCGGAATGAGCGAGTCTTTCAGCTCCACATATATCTTGCGTCCGGAAGCGCGTATTTCGGGCTGCTCCAGCTGCGGTGGGGAAATCACTATCTTTTCGGAAGCATTGTCGATTTTGATGTACTCGTTGAAAAGTAGTGAAATATTGCTTTGTTTGTTACCGGTGGTGTATTCGCGTGGTATTGAGCCTATGACGCTTGGCGGTGTTTCGTCGTACGGGCCGCCGTCGGGCTTGTCGGGGTTGGCGCACGAGAATGCAGCCATGGCAAGCACGATTACGGTCAGGAATACCGGCAGTCTGCGTATAGTCATTGCGGTGCTGTTATTGGTTGGGAGTGTTGAGCGCGAGCACTTCGTCGATGGTTTTGCGTGAGTTGCTGAGGCGCGGCACTTTGTGCTGCCCACCGAGTTTCCCTTTGCTGGCGAGCCATTCGTTGAAGAGCCCCGGTTTTGCCTCCACAAGTTCCGGCTTCTGCAGGGTGACATTGTTTGAGCGCTTGGCTTCGTAGTCGGAATTGATTCGCTGCAGCGTGGTGTCGAGAACGTCGGTGAATTTCTGTACATCGTCGGGCCTTTTAGCAAATTCCACAACCCATTGGTGGCGGCATTTGCCGTGTACGTCCATGAATACGGGGGCTGCAGTGTATTCGGCTACCTGTGCGCCTGTCTGCCGGCACGCTTCGGCTATCGCCTTTTCGGCGTTGTCTACCATGAGTTCTTCCCCGAAGGCATTGATGAAGCTTTTGGTGCGGCCGCTTATTATGAATTTATACGGATTGGTTGATGTGAATTTCACCGTATCACCTATCTGGTAGCGCCAAAGCCCGCACGAGGTGGAGATTATTATCGCGTAGTTTTTCCCGGTTTCCACTTCCCACAGGGGCACGGCCTTGGCATCGGGGTCGTCAACCTGCTCCAGCGGTATGAATTCGTAGAACACGTCGTAGTCGATCATCAGCAGCATGGCGGGGTCGGCAGGGTCGTCTTGCAGTCCGAAGAACCCTTCGCTGGCATTGTATGTCTCCATATAGTGCATGCCTTCGTTGTCGATTATCTGATGGTAGCGCTCGCGGTATGGAGTGAATGCCACTCCGCCGTGGAAGAAAACCTCGAGGTTGGGCCACACGTCGTTGATATGTTTTTTGCCCGAAATTTCAAGCACACGGTCGAGCACCGAAAGCATCCACGACGGCACTCCGCTTATGTTGGTGACGTTGCGGTTCAGCGATTCGCGCGCAATGCGGTCGCGCTTGGTCATGAAGTCGGCCAGAAGTGCGGTTTCCTTGCGTGGCACCCGTATGAGGTTCACCAGAGGGCTGATGTTCTCGATGAGAATTGCCGAAAGGTCGCCCACAAGGCTTCCGGGAAGGTTGAAGTTCGGGGCATGGCTGCCGCCGAGTATCAGCGAGCGCCCGTCGAATATGAGGCTCTTGGGGTTGTTTCGCAGATACAATGCCACGGCATCGCGCCCTCCGGCATAGTGGATGCGGTTGAGCCCGTCGCGGCTGACCGGAATGAATTTGCTCTTGTCGTTTGTGGTGCCCGACGATTTGGCATACCATTTCACTTTGCCTTTCCACAGTATGTCGCTTTCGCCATGCCGCATGCGGTCGATAAAACCTTTGGCTTCCTCGTAGGTGCTTACCGGAACTTTACCGGCGAAATCGCTGTAGTCGTGGATATCGGCATAGCCGTAGTTCCGGCCCCATTCGGTTTGTGCAGCCTTGCCGACGAGCTGCTGCAGCACACGGCGCTGTATTTCCTCGGCGTCGGTGGCATAACGCTCTATCTGGCGCACGCGGGGCATGAACAGCGGTCTTGCTATACTTGTTAAACTCATCTTCTTAATGCTTGTGCTGAACGCTGGAAGCGTTCAAAGCGCAAATTTACTTGAAAGTTTCAACATTACAGTTTTTTGCCCTGGCTTTTGTGTGCAATGCGAAAAGCCGCAGGGATTGTGGGCCGGTTTTAATGCAAACAATTATTTTTACATCCTGAAAGTGTAATGTTTTCGCCTGCCCATTGTCTATAGGGTAAAAAGGCAACACAAAGCAATGAACGACCCTCAGATTGTAGAGAGAATACTGCGCCGCCGCGATACCGCCCTTTTCGGTGTGGTTGTGGCGAAATACTCCGGCCTGGTGTTCTCGAAGGCGTTGGGCATAATCCGCGACCGCGACCTTGCTGCCGATGTGGCGCAGCAGACTTTCATCAATGCCTGGGAGAAGCTCGATTCGTGGTGCGGCGGCGAGAGCCTGGCGCCTTGGCTCTCGGTGATAGCGGTCCACCTGGCTGTCAATATGCTGGAAAAGAACAGGCGCGAGAACCATGTGCCGCTTGAGACTGACATTCCCGAGGAAGACGATTACAGCGAGGAACGGGAGCAGATGGTCAGCGCATTGCGCGAAGCCGTGAAGAGCCTTCCCGGGCAGGAACGCGAGATTGTCGTAATGCATTATTACGGAAAACTGAAGACTGAAGAAATAGCGCGCCGGCTGGGGATGTCTACGGCTAATGTGCTTGTGAAGCTTCACCGAATACGCGAAAAACTTAAGAACCGGATAAACAGCGTCAACTATGAACGATAAGGAATTCGACAAGCTAATGGGCGAGGCCATCGGGCGGGAAGCAATGCTCGAGACCATAAACCGCAATGTGATGAAAACCGTAAGGCGCTCCACGCGCCGGCGCCGGATGGGCAAACTGCTGCAGATGGTGGCGGTGGCTTTCGGATTGCCGCTGCTGCTGGTGAGTTACGGGTGGTTTGTGTTCAGGTTCTTGGCTGAAAGGAATGTATGCGCATGGGGGGGGCTGGCTGCTGCAACGC
>CAVFSQ010000011.1:0-714 GCA_963625145.1 Bacteroidaceae bacterium
TTCGCGACCACCGAGATAACGGATGAGAGCAAGGTCCTTGCCGCCAATCGGGCCGTTTATCTTCAAGCCTGTTATAGAGTTGAGGTCGCCTCCCACAGCCTTGACATCGTCGCCGTCCATGGTTATCGTAGCCTTGAGCGAGTCGGCAAGAGTGTTCGGCTCGGTCAGAGTTACTTCAAGAATAGCAGTGCGGGCGGAACGGTAACCCTGGATGTGGTCCTTGTACTGCGGCCATGCCGTGCGGTAAGCGTCTTCCGTACCTTCCGGCACCCACACCACAAAGTCGGCAGGAAGACTTTCAAAGGCGTTCGTTGCCAGTTCGGGGATTTCAGCCCCGAAAGCGTAGATAGTGCGGAGTGACTCGCAACCCTCGAATGCTTTAGCCGTAATCCTCTTCAGTCCTACTGGCAGTGCCACCTCCTGCATGCCTGCCATGTCTGTCATAGAGCTGTCGGCAAGTTCGGTGATTCCAGTGTAGTACAACTCTTTGAATTTCGTGATGTCTTTGTTACCGTTCAGCCATCCTTTTATGTCACGTGTGTTCAGCAAGTCAATCACTGAGAACACATGCTTTTCCTTCAATACCTCCGCAAGGGCTTCGTCCTCAAAGTTTGTGATGACACTATCCGCTGCGGCAGTGATTCCCGCTTTTGCGGAATAGCCGTCCAACGCGCCATCAGGAACTATGATGGCGTCGAACTTCTCCTCTTCATT
>CAVFSQ010000011.1:757-14929 GCA_963625145.1 Bacteroidaceae bacterium
CTTCATTGTCGGTGGGGAAGAACACGCCGTCGTTGGTCTGCGCCATCTTCGTCATGAACGCGTCGTAGTTGATTTTGGGAGCTTTCTTCGAGAGCATCACCATGGCCACCTTGTTGTTGGTCTCGCCGGCGACGTAGTCGTCTATCTCCTCAATGTTGTCGCCCACTACAAGATACCTCAAATTGGTGCAACCGCGCAATGCGTACTTGCATATTTTCGTAGCGGTCTTCGGCAAGATGAGAGTCTCGAGTTTGTCAAGACCATAGAACATGTAGGTGTCCACACAGTTGTTCGCTGTGATCTTGTCGTTGAGGTGTACCGCCAGGTTATACCAGTGCAACTCATACAAGCCGCGGTTGTAGGTGTATTCCTCCGGGTAATACTTTATTTCCGCATCATATAGGTCGAGATACTTCAGGTGTCCTATGGTCGGGTTGCAGTCGTCCACGTCGCGTCCACCCATGTAACGAAGAACACCGATGTCCCTGCCGTTGATTGGACCGACTATGCGAAGTGAGTCGTACTGGGCATAGTTACCCCAGAGACTGTTGTTCTCGGTTATGTCCTCCGTGTAGCTATAAATGAGACCAAGTGCCTGGTCAAGGGTTCCGGCTTCCGTGAGGGTCACCACCTTCAGGCCGTGACGCTGGCTAATGGCGTTGATGTGGTCGGCAACTTCGGGCCACTGGGCCTTGTATGTCTCCACCGCTGCGTCGGGTACATATATTATATATTCATTTTTATAATGAATATTCGAGAAAGCATTCACCGACAATGCCCAAATTTTGTCTGTCACAATATAGTTGTAGTCTGCAGGAACAGAACCCTCCATTATGAACTCCTTGATATAACTGTCTTGGAAGGCATTGTTCCCAATGAAGGTTACGTTTGCCGGGATGGTGAGGCTCCTCAAGCCAGAGCAGTCCTTGAACGCGGCGCTTTCTATTCTGGTGATGCTTCCCGGCAGTTTGATGGATTGCAGTTTTTCGCAGCCGCTAAACATGCTCTCGTAGATGGTGTCCAGTCCACAGTATTCGAACGCGCGGAACTCGTCAAACGAAGTTATCTCCGTGTTGTCCTTGAACAGCGTCTTCAAGTCTTTTGGTTTGGCGCGCGTGGCATCCACGTGGCCGAAGTTGGTGCCGTCGTTCAGCTTGGTGAGGAAGCGGTAAGGGTCGAGAAGAAGGTCGCCTACCTTCTCGTCGAGAGGTTCAAAGAAGCACGGCGCGAACTTGTCCTTGTACTTGTTCCAGCAAGTGTCGGCGAGGAAGGCTTTTTCCTGGTCGAGGCAGAACTTTATCTTCAGGTTCGGAGTGTCGTCAAACACGCCCCTGCCGAGTGTGAACTGGCTCGGGCTCATGCTCTCGGTGTGGTTCGTGCCGTCGGTCACCTGATAGATGAGGTTCAGGTCGGTGAAGTTCTTGCAGTGAGCGAATGCGGAATCCTGCAGGACAACATCAAAGCCGGTGTATACATCCGCCACGTTGGTGTGGGTGTCGGTCACGTCGAGAATCTTCAGCTTGTCGTTGCCCTTGAAGGCCCCGGCCTTCACGTAGTCGAGTTTGTAGTTGTTCCACTCGCCGAAGTCGTTGATGAGTGCTGCCAGTCCGCCATTGTTCTGAAGCTGTGTGTCATCGGCGCCGAAGACCATCACGTGGTCGATGTCGTGGGTTGATACTGTGTGGCGCAGAGGAAGCGTGTTCTTGTCGTACGCCAACGCGTACTTGCAGCTCCACTCGGTCTGCTTGGTCACAATTGGAGTCTTCTCTGTCTGGAACATATCCTTGTACTTCGACCAGTATTCATCGTCGAGGAAATCCTGAAGCACCTCTTCGCCCACGATGATGTGGATATTCTTGAGTTGTGCCTCATCAAGTCCGGCGAAGATGTCGCCCATCGGAACGAAGTTGTCGGGTGTGAGGCCCTTCTTGCAGTGGTTTTCGCTGTGTGCCCCTGTAGTGTAGTTGATGAGGTTGAGGGTAGTGAAGTTGGTACAACCCTTGAACATACCCTCGGGCAGGGCTATCGTCATGCCCGAAGCCAGTGAGCGTGAATCCTCGCCATAGCGCTCCTGGAACTTAAGTTCCTTGAGATTAGTCTTGTTGTGGAAGGCATCGTAGGCTATGGCCACGGTTTGGTAGTCGCTGTTGTATTGTCCGCAGTCGTTGTAGACGGTTACGGAACTCTGGTCGTTCACCGACTTTATGTACATGTGTGGAATATTGGAAATCTGTTCGGTAGAAATCCATTGTCCCTGCATTGAGAAGGAAGAGGAACGCTCAAAGTACTTCTTCGCACGATTGATTACATAATTTACCGGGATGTTCCCGTTGTTTGCAATGCCGTATGTATTTGTTCCGACAATAATGCCGGCATCAAGAGCCGTTATGGAGCCAAAGATGGCAAGGCCTGTGCTGTTTAATGCGCCTTCACTTGTAAGTGGAAAAAGAACTTTCCAAACAAAATCGTCAACGAAAGGTGAAACGAAAACATTAAACTCAGATAGATTCCATGCATTCACAATAGGCACTACAGCATGATTCCCACCGGCGGAAACGGCAGTAAGCACAACTTCCAAGCCTATAGCCAGTGAATTCCACCACGAACTCTTCATGGAGACTATCTGGTTTGACGACAAGCCGTTCATCACCTTGGTGGCATAGTCGTAAGTCACGCCGTTGCGCTCGATGGGGCTTTCGTCGGTAGGCAGAAAGTCGCACGCCACGATGTAATCCTTGTACTGACTCCAGTTGGCGTCGTTGATGAAGTCTTCGTAGTATTCGGGCAACACCTTGATGCGGAAGTCTTCGTTCACGCCGTCGAACACGTGCTCGCCGACGAACACCTGCGAGGGCTTGATGCCCACATAGTGGTTGTCGCCCTTGGTGACGTACATGAACATGTTAAACTCCTTCAAGTTGGTGCATCCCTTGAAGGTGTTGTTCGGGATGACGAGGGAGAAGTCGGTGACGGTGTTGTAGTTGTTGGCCATGATGTCCTCAAACACTATGGACTTGATGCTTGTCTTGTCCTGGAAACCGCTGGCAGAAAGTGCGAGCGTCTTGTAGTGGTTGGGATAGATTTCGCCTATGTCGCTATAGAGTTTCAGTTGGCCGCCGTTTCCGGTTATCTCACTTTCATCGACACCCGAGGCGAACATATAGTTTATAGTGTTTTCATTTCCATATTCCAACACCTTTGATATGGCGAAGTTGCGGTATTCGGTCTTCCATGACGCAAGCTTTTTCTCCATCTCTGCGTTGTGGGCATTGGTATAGCGTGTCTGACCGTCATCGGAGTTGTAATAGGAATATATCACGCCGTCCTCCGTCCAGTCGTTGTAGCCGAAGTCCCCCTCGCATATCAAGTCCTTGTACTGTGCCCAGCCATATTCCGTATCGTTCTTGAATACGTCCACAAGGCTCTTGGCTACATAGATTTTCAAGTCCGGGCAACCGGCGAACACTCCCTTGCCTATCGGCATATTCTCCGGGCGAAGCAGCTCCACGTGGTCGTTGCCCTCATCCGAATAGAGAATGACATTGAATGCTGTAAGGTTCTCGCATCCGGCGAAAGCTGAGTCGCCGAGAGCGATGTTGAAGTCGGTATAGACTGTTGATGCCGACTTGGTGATGGCCTGGAATTTCACCGTCTTGACACAAGTGTTGCCCTTGATAGCGGAGGCCAGGACGCGTGTGGTGTTGTAGGCATAGGTCTCGCCGATGTCCTGGTATATCCAAAGCGTGTTGTCGTTATCTTTTATCCAGACGTTGTCGGTGCCTGTCACATGCACGCACGACACCTCCTTGCCGCCCGTACCCTTAACGGTTACGACGGTGGCTGTGTTGTCGCGGTTGCGGTCGTAGGCGTACTTGGCGCCGTGCTCGACGAAGTCGATGTCATCGCGCATGAGTGTGGTGCTGACGATGCGGTTGCTGTACTGGCTCCAGAGCGAGTCGTTGATGAACTCGTCGTAGTATTCCGCATCGACATACACCTTGGCTTTGGGACTGTTGACGAACAGGTTCTTGCCCTTGGGGTACACGTCCTGCGGACGGAGCATCACCGTATGGTTGGCACCGGCACACACCTCGTAGCACATGTAGAGGGCTTCGAAATCAGAGTCGAACGCACCATCGGCGATGCCGATGTGCGGCCAGCGGCAAGCCTGGGTGCCGGCAACGTTGCTGTTGTTGTCCATGAATTTGAGCTTCTTCACACCCTGGAGGTTGGATATGGAGTCGGTGGCGTAGTCGTAGGCGGTGCCTATGTCGTTGATGACGTGGTGTGTGCTTATTGTCTTGTCCTCTACGCCAACCACTACCATCATCTCCGTGTCGCCTTCCTTCTTGCCGCGTTTCTGGTAGATGAGGCCGTCTTCGGTGTATGTGGTGTAGTTGCCGGCGCTCTTGTTGTTGTTGTATCCCCAGATGAGGCTTGTGTGCGTGTTGCCGGTGCTGACGTGTACCTCCACAACACCTGTCGACTGGTCGACATAGCAGTCGGAGGCTGTTGTCTCGTCGTCTTCTATAGTACCCACGATGCCGCCCACATAGTCAAGCGCCCATACAACAGACGGACCGCCGACATAGCAGTCGGAGAGCTTCGCCCCTGAGTTGAGCTCGCCCACTATGCCGCCGGCATAGTATTCGTGCGCCTTCACCGTTCCTTGGAACGAGCAGCGCTCTATCTTGGCTCCCGTGTCGGCCTTGCCTGCTATGCCGCCCACTTTCTCGGGCTCTCCGTTCTGGCTGCCGTCGCGCAGCAACTGTCCGTCGGTCACGTTGCAGTTGGCTATGGTGGCGTAGTTGGATGCCTGTCCCACTACAAGGCCTAGGCAGTCATTGTCGACTGTGGTCAGTTTGGGCGACTTCAGGTCGACGTTCTTCACCACGGCACTGCCGCCGGAAACGTAGCTAAAGAGGCCGGCATACTGCTGGTCCTTGATGGTGAGGTTGCTGATGGCGTAGCCCTGTCCGTCGAACACACCCTGGTATCCTCCAGCAGTGTAGATGCCTATTGGAGTGAATGTTCCAGCTTTGGTCATGTCGATGTCGTTCATCAGACGAGCCTTTATGGTCTTCTTGCCGGCGTTCACCGTATCGCGGAATGCGGCGAGCTGTCCGGCGTTGTATATCTCGTAGTAGCCGCCATACTCATATATGCGGTTCGTCGGCACCTCTTCGGAGCCGAGTATGGTGCCCGTAGATGCTTCGGAGCCCTCTACTTCCACGCTGTCGGCCACCGAGCAGGCGCGTATTGCCACGGCAGCGGCGCGCGCTTTGGTCTGGCCGCAGATGCCGCCCACCTCCTCGCTGCCGCCTATGTACGATGTGCCGCCCTCGAAATTGGTGACGCGGCAGCCTTCCATCTCGGAGAGCGCGAGCTGGCCCACTATGCCGCCCACCGTCGTGTAGGGGGCGGTAACGAAACCGTTGACGGAACAGTCAACTATCTTGGTGCCGTAGATGGCGATGCCACAGATGCCGCCCACGCCCGTTATCTTCATCCCGCGGAAATGGTGGGCGTAGTTGAGGGCGGCTTTCGTCACATGGCAGTTGCGTATGACTGTGCCGTGTGCGGCTACGCCACACACGGCACCGATTCCAACTTCCACTTCGTAAGCTGTCGGAGGGTTGTAGGTGCTAATGCCGGGCTGCACGATGGTGATGTTCTCGATGGTGGCTCCCTCTGTAAAGCCGAAGAGCCCGTTGAAGGAAGTGGCCCTGAGCTTCATGCCGATGACGGTGTGGCCCTGGCCGTCGAACTTGCCCTTGAAACGATGGGAACTGGTTCCTATGCATCCCCAGTTGCTGCCAGAGAGCTCCGACAAATCGATGTCGGACGTCAACATACCCTTGATGGTCAGCGAGTCTTTCTTATACACCTGGTTGGCGAACCACTCCAACTGGGCTGCAGTGGAAATCTCGTAATAGCCGTCCGAGTTCTTTGTGGGAGCTGTAGAGGTGTCGTCGGCAAGAGCCGTAGCGCAGTATCCCGTCAGGAACAACGTCAGCATGAGGAGCAGGCGCAGCGCACCGCATCCCTTCGTTCGAAGTTTGTTGCTTTGAATCATGAATGTATTTCTGTCTTTATATCTTTGCTTCTTTCAACCGGCACTACACTCCCGGCATACGCGCGCTGGCGTGCCCGTGCCGCTGTAGAAAGCGCAAAGTTACAAAGAATAGGAATATGCAGTATCAAAGTGAGGGCTGGAATTAACGGAAAGCGGAGGAAACATTGAAAAAAAGATAAAAAGATAAAGAGATAAAAGAAGCCCCGCGCTTCGCAGCGCATGGCAACGTCAAACATAAACATACTATTGTCAACAAATGAACAACATAACAAAGACTTGAAAAAAAGAGAAATGCAAATGTTTATTTGAAGTCGTCGAAATGTTTGCTCCAGCACTCATAGAGAAAGTCGTTGAGTTCTTCAATACTTTTGTAGTGCAGGGGGCAGACAGGTTCGCCGTTGTGTGCCAGATAGCAGGTGCCGCCGTGGAAGGTGATAGTCCATGCACGGCGCACTAGGCTCCAGCGCGCAGTGGCGCGCGCTTGCGCCCGCGCTTCCCTGCGGCGCTCGCAAAGGATATCAAGCACCCAAAATATCACACGGACCAAGAGCCGCAATACTTGCGTGGTGCTAACCACGCCCAAAGTTGTCTTTAGAACGTTCATAGTTTTCGGAATTTATCGGTGTTATAGATGTAAATATCAGTTTTAAGCGTTTTGTCTGCGTTGCAGGGCTGCTGCTGTTCGCCCTCTCCGAGGACGAAAGTTGGTGGCTAGGTTCTGTCCGCCAGCTCCTTACGGAGCAAGCGGTTATGCTTGTGAAATAATATAGGCTGCGCTCGGCATACTTGAAACAAGTTTCAGTCTGCACTCGCTGGCACTATATTTCACCCCCTTCGGGGATGCAAAACGCCCAGAAGTAGCAGACTCACGCTGACTATGCGAGTTCACAACTATAAATCAGCGGCCTTGGGGCCCTCTACGAAGACATCATAGCTGCCAGTGACTATAGTCTGTGTCCTGAAGGGAGTTCTATCGCAGATGTCAACAAAGTGACGTGCGCGGCTATGTGTCCCAGGAAGATGACACCAGCGACAATGCATCCCCGAAGGGGGTGAACAAGCATAACCTAGGGTGACCAACGGGAACCCTAGGAAAGCAAGGATAGACTGTCTTTCGTCCCCAGCGGGGGCGAACACATGTGGCCTTGATGTCTCCTGTGAAATATTATGACAATAAGTGCCAGCGAGTGCAGACTGAAACTTGTTTCAAGTATGCCGAGCGCAGCCTATATTATTTCACAAGCATAACCGCCTGCAAGCATAGTGAGCTGGCGGACAGTGTGATACATACACCATCTCGTCCTCGAAGAGGGCGAACATGAGGGATATATGCAACTTATCTATTTTGCTTCGCCATGAAAAATGCTGTTGGTTACGGCACCTGCATTGCGTCGTTCGTGTTGGGCCACGTGCTTTGCTACGCCGACTTCTTTGCCCACGCCGAAATTGGCAACGACGTGTTGTTCTATCTCGGGCAATACTTGATTTATTCCGCTTCTTTCCTAGGCTTCCGGCTTTTCTTCAGCCGCGCCGAACGCTTGCAAAAAGGCCGCAAATAATGCGGCCTTTTGTTTTGCTCCCGACATTAATGTCGCCAGCAAAGTATATGCTTTATCTCTTTATCTTTTTATCCTTTTGGCTTTTTGGCTTTTTGGCTTCGTTTTTCCAATACTTCTCAAGGAACTTTCCGCCGCCTTCCTTCATGCCTGCAGTAAATTCCCTGGCAGCCTTTTCGGCAGCCTGTTCGTCCTGGGGCGAAGCAAAGGCATGGGAATAGCCATGGATGTCGTTCCAGTGCCCGCGTGTGAAGTCGGGAACTTCCACGGGGGCGCTGTTGTTGTCCATAGAGAGTGCCCCGAGCTCGGCAAAGCAGCACCACTCTGCCAGGTCGTAGACATCCATATCGAGCGGCAGTCCGTTCTGCAGACAATAGACGAGCCTTGAATCCATAACGAAATCCATACCGCCGTGCCCGCCTACTTCCTTGGCCATTTCGCCGTATTTCTTCAGGATGGGATGATAGTATTTCTCTACCAACGCATTCTTGTCGGCTTCGGGAAGGTAGTCGTGGCCCGAGAAGTTTTCGCTGGAAGGCGTAACGCCCGCGCGCTTCATTTCGGCAGAAGAGAGGGCATAGCCTTCGTTGGGGTATTTGTTTGCGAAGCCCCTGGTGCCCACTACCTGGTACATGCGGTTGTAGGGCTGCGGATTCATGACGTCGTGGTGCACGTCAATCATTTTTCCGCTTTCGGTACGGATGAGCGTGGTGGTGAAATCGCCGTTGCGGAACGGGGCGTCTTCGCCCGTGCGTTCCTTCACCAGGGCTTTTCCGGTAACCGATTTGGTGTCCATGGCCACGAGAGTCTTCATGCGGTCGCCGCGGTGGATATTGAAGAGCTGTGCCACGGGGCCGTATCCGTGTGTGGCGTAGAGGTCGCCGCGGTGCAGCATATTGTATTCCAGGCGCCATCCGAGTTTGTCGTCGGCAGATTTTTTCCAGTATGTATCCCAATAGGGGGTAAGTGTGTGGCGGTAGGCGCCCGATGCGTGCATAAGTTCGCCGAACACGCCTTTCTGTGCCATGTTGAGGGTATTCATTTCATACCAGTCGTAGACGCAGTTTTCGAGAATCATGCAGTGCCTGCGTGTGGTTTCGGTAAGGTTTATAAGGTCCCAGATGTCTTTCATGTTCATTGCCGACGGCACTTCTATGGCTGCATGCTTACCGTTCTGCATGGCGCACTTCGCTACGGGCACGTGGTGCACCCAGTCGGTGGCGACATACACCAAGTCTACGTCGGTGCGCCGGCAAAGGTCTTCGTATCCGGTGGCGCCGCTGTAGACTGCAGCCTCGGGCATTCCGGCTTTCTTGAGGAACTGCTGGCAATAGTCGGCACGTTCCCGGTGGTAGTCGCAGAGAGCCGTTATCTGCACCCCGGGGATGTGTGTCCAGCGCTCAACGGCAAAACTGCCGCGTGCTCCCAGTCCCACAAAGGCCACTCTTACGACCTTGAGCTTTGGCGCGGCAAGGTTCAGGGCACATTGCTGCCCGGCAGGGCGTGCGGGCGTTTCCACCACAATCGTGCCTTTGTTCCAATGCCACTTGCTTCCGTCGCTCAGCGTTCCCTGTGCGGCGGCAGTTACGAACGCAGTCACCGTCAGCGCTGCGCACAAAATCAAATTTTTCAGTTTACCCATACTATTTGTCAAGTTTTTATTGTTTGTTTTCTCCGCCTGGATTCACAGTCCAAAGGGATTGGCTTTCCGTGCCGCATCCTCCACCCGGTTCTGCAGCTGCACAAACTGGTTGTCGGCGGAATTGCCGTCTTCGGGCGGGGCTATGGCGCCGGCCTTTGCCAAGTCGGCAGCCGCCCCTTCGCTATCGCCGTTTTTTTCGCGCACTGCTGCCCGCGCCCTGAAAAGCGATGTCGACTGGGGCATATACTCAAAGGCTCCCTCAAACACTTCCATGGCTTTGCCGAAGTCCCCCGTTTCGGCATAGGCAGCGGCCTGGCCGGCATAGGCATCGGAATTGAAGGGATTGAGCGCTATGGCCCGGGCATAAGCCTGGACTGCTGCCGGGGCGTCGCCTGCATGCCTGCGCAAATCGCCTTTCATGACATACACAAAGTCGTCGTTCGAACCGCCGGCTATGAGACGGTCGGCATCGCCTTCGGCTTCATCGCACCGGCTTTGCGCAAGATTTGCCTGAGCCCGCATAGTGTAGGCGGCATCGTAATCATCGGCAAGGCTGATGGCATCGGTGAATTTTGCTACGGCTTCGGCATGCTTTTCCATGCCTTCGTAAGCCATTGCGGCGAAATAGTGTGCCGACGGATTGCCTTTGTCAATATCCACGGCATGGCTTGCAGCGTCCAGGGCCTCGTCGAATTGCTTCAGCTGCAACGCTGCCTGGGCGATGGATATCCAAACGTTGATATTGTCGGGGGAGCTGGCGGCCATAGGGCGCAACAGCTTCAATGCGTTTTCCATGTCGCCGCCGCGCAGATATGCCTCGGCCAGAAGGGCACAGGCATCGCTGTCGGCAGCATTCAGTTCGAGCGCCTTTTCAAAATAAGCCGAAGCCATTTTGTATTCCTTCATATTCAAGGCCCTTACTCCGTTGTCGCGAAGCGTTTCAAAGGCTATGCGTTTCTTTTCAGTTTCGGTCTGCCCGGAATTTTCGTTCCCGGCTACAGGCTCTGACGAAAACAGTGACTTAAAGAATCCCATCGTTTTAGTTCTTAAACAGTTTTGTTATTTTACCAGCACTTTCCGGTTGCCTGCAATGTAGATTCCCGGTGAAAGTCCTGTAACCTCGCTCACTCCCGACGGCGCATCAACAGTGCGTACCAGTACGCCTTCGGTATTGCGTATGTGCAGCCGTATACCGCCTTCGGAAACGACTGTAATGCAGCCATGCCCGCCGCTGACAGAGAAACTGCGGCGCACTGCGCTCTGCACGCCGAGCGTTGAGGCATCGAAACCGTATTGCTTGTCGAGAGTTGCCACGCGCTGGTGTATCCAGTTGTTGAGGTAATTGAGTTCGGTATCGAATTTCAAGCTTATGCCGTCGGCGTTGTTCCAGACAGAAACTTCGCGCACATCGGCTCCGCTTTGCCTGAACAGCTGGCGGTAGGAAGCGAAGCGCCGGTAGAGCGAATCGGGATGGAACCAGTTGGGGCGCAGCTGGGCATAGCGTGAAGCAAGGCTGTCGTTCCAGTCGTTGTAGTCGTAGAGCGACAGCAGGCGGTAGAAATTGTTTTCGCCATGCTCGTAGTTCCACAAAAAGGCAGTGTAGTCCTGCGTGGCGTCGGCGGTAAGGGTTTCGCTTCCGTCCCAGCGCATTCCCCAAGTGCCGTCGAGGTCCCAGGGGCAAACGCTGAACTTGTTGGATTTCGTGATGTCGTAATTATAGAGGTATTCGTTCTTGCCGTGGTTGTCGGTAGCGAGCAGAAGTTCAACAAACAGGTAGTAATCGCGCCACACGGGAAGGTCGAAATAATCTTCAAGATATTTGAAAAAGTCGGCACGGTTGCTTGCCGCCACAAGGTTTACAAGCTTGCGCAGCGGTTCCCAGTCTATCGACTGCGCGTCGCTCAAATCGGGGTATTTGGCTTCCCAGTTGTCCCAACTTTCGCTCAGGCTGCTTGCCGACGACACTTCTGTTTTGGGATAGTTCTTTACATCGGGTTCGTGCCCCATGAGCACCGAATAGCTCCAGTTCACTGATTTATAGAGCACGCCGCGCACGGTGTCGGCTTCCGAGGAGTTTTCGCTTTCTATGAGTTTGCGCAGCTGCAGTTGCTTGCGGTCTACTTTCTCGGTCATGCAGTAAATGCCGGCATAGCGCCCGTTGAGGAACACTTCTACGAAGCGCCCGCGGGTGCCGTTTACGGCTTTGGGCTTGTATTGCGTCTGGTATGGCTTTGCCGAGAAATCAAGCCAAAGGTCGGTCGACACCCGGTTTCGCATGCGGGCATTGTCGATGGCCATAGCGTCGAGTATCCAGTTGTTGTCGGAGCGCAGTCCGAAGAATTGGCAGTCAAGACTCTCGCCGGCAGTGTCGTATAGTTTTATTGCATACGACTTTTTCTGTTTGCCGGCAGCCGTGGCCCCGCGATAGCGCAAACCCGCTTTTATTACAGTGTCGTTGCCCGACTCCTCGGCATTCACAACCCGCAATGTGCCGCTGGCATATGTTTCCGTATTGAAGCCGCTTCCGGTTATTTCCACGATTGGCATAAAGGTGAAGTTCAGCTTTGTGGTTGCCACGGTGCCTGTGTCGCTCACCACGGCAAGCGTAACGCTTTTGCCTCCCGCAACGTTTCCGAAAGAGAATGCGCGGCCCGAAGTTGCGGTCTTTCCGTCGATTTGCAGGCTGAGGGCGGCATCGTTGAGCGACACTTTCACTTTCGAAATGAAAAGCTCGCTGAGATACCTATTCTTCACCGTGTAGAGGTATTCACCGGTTTTGATGTCGGGCACAGGCGCTTTCCCGCCTATCAGTAGGCTCTCCACACACTGGGCGAACATGAGGTTTTCGTTGTAGTCGGCCACCTGCCCTCCGTTGCTGTCATAAAAGCAGAACACTTCGTTCACGGCAGCAGTGCCCGAAGATTCGTAGGTGCCAGTCATGTGGTTGTCGCCCGAACGCACATTAAGGCGGTTGTTGTCGTTTTGGGCAAGCGAAATCTGGAACCCATTGCCCGAAGAGCTTATGCGCCACAGGGAATTGACACTGTCGGGGCTCTGTGTGAGCGCCACATAGCGTTTCGTGTCGGTGCGCTCGCCGTCGTAGGTGAGGTACTGCCCGGTGGCGGCATTGCAAATCGTATATACGCCGTTGCCCACCATGCTGAAAGTCCACCAGGCATCGTCGCTGCTTTCGTCGCCCACGGCATAGAATATCGGTGTGGCAAGGCTGTGGGCGCTGCCGGTGAGCAGACTGCCGTTTCCATACCCGGGGCACACTATTCTGTAACTCTTTCCGGCAACGAACGCCGGGCGGGCATACAGAGAGCCTCCCGCAAGCAGCACTGCCACTGCCACGGCTGCCCAATGCAGCAGAATGCCGGAAATGCCGGCAAAGGGTTCGCGTTTCATTTTATTTTATCCCGATATAGTTTTGTGTCTGCAGCGAAAGGCGCCACCGTGTATCCTTGAGGCACACGTTCACCGTGGCATGGGTTATTTCGCCGTCGTTGCCCACGTCGCCGCACGAGCACGGCTGCAGAAAGCGGTGGCGCGCCTTGATGTCAAAATACCGCTCAAGCGGCTGCCCCTCGTAGATTACCTTCAGTTCGTCGCATTCCCGGAGTTTCGGCTCGTAGTTTTTGGGCGACATGGTTACCCAGTCGATTGCCGCGGGGAGCAGGTTGGTGCCGTTGGTTTCAATCTGCACGAAGCACCCTTCGCCGTGAAGCATGTCGAGCAGGGCATCGTCGGTCTGCAGCGACGGTTCGCCTCCCGTGAGCACAATGTGCCTGGCGGGATACTGCGAGAGCGTGGTGGCAATGTCGCCGAGAGTCATGTCGAGGCTTTCGCGGAAATCGGTGTCGCAGAAGCTGCAGTGCAGGTTGCATTCGGCAAAGCGTATGAACACAGCCGGAACACCGGTGAAATATCCCTCGCCCTGCAAGGTGTAGAATATGTCGTTTACCTTATAAAGTTTTGGTTCCATTGTTGCAGATGTTTCAGAATTCCACATCGGGCGCGCCGTCTTTGACGTAGCAGGCCACATTGCCTTCGGTTTCCTGGAAAGTCACCTTGTAGCACCCTTCGATGCTCTCGCAGATATGCCGTGCCAGGTTTTCGGCCGTGGGGTTGAAGTCAACTACGTCGTTGGCCACACGATGGTCAAGCATCCCGTCCACTACACTCTTTATTTTCTTGAAGTCCACCACCATGCCGCTTTCGTTGAGCTGCGGGGCGCAGCAGTAGACGGTTACCACGGCATTGTGGCCGTGCAGACGGGTGCAGCGGCTTTCGTAGGGCAGCGAAAGCTGATGGGCCATGGCCACCTCCATGCGCTTCTTTACGTAATACATTGTCTTGAAAATTTTGATAGTGGTCAGCAAAGTTATGAATTTTATGCCAAGATTTCACCAGGCGGCATACTTTTTTAAAAACTTCGCATGCAAGCACCGGAATGGCACGATATTCGCTTGCAAGTTTTCAAAGAGAGAATCAAAAAAAAACAACGCAATATGACAAAAGGCACCATCGGGGTTACAACCGAAAACATTTTCCCCGTCATCAAACAGTTTCTTTACAGCGACCACGAGATATTCCTTCGTGAAATAGTTTCGAATGCCGTAGACGCCACGCAAAAGCTCAAGACGCTGGCAGCCAAGGGCGACTACAAGGGCGAGCTGGGCGACCTCACCGTAAGGGTGAGCCTGGATGTCGACAAGGGCACGCTCACCGTAAGCGACCGCGGCATAGGCATGACTGCCGAAGAAATCGACAAGTACATCAACCAGATAGCCTTCTCGGGGGCCAACGATTTCCTCGACAAGTACAAGAACGACGCCAATGCCATCATCGGGCACTTCGGCCTGGGCTTCTATTCGGCTTTCATGGTGGCGGATAAG
>CAVFSQ010000011.1:14939-16918 GCA_963625145.1 Bacteroidaceae bacterium
CGCGAAGGCGCACAGGCCGTGAGGTGGACGTGCGACGGTTCGCCATCCTACGAAATAAGCGACGCCGGGCGCGACAGCCGCGGCACCGACATCATACTCCATATCGACGACGACTCGAAAGAATATCTCGAGAAAAACCGCATCCAGAAACTGCTCGCGAAATACTGCCAGTTCCTGCCCGTGCCTGTGGCCTTCGGCAAGAAAACCGAATGGAAAGACGGGAAATACGCAGACACCGACGAAGACAATATCGTGAACGACGTGCATCCGCTATGGACACGCAAGCCTTCCGGGCTGAAAGACGACGACTACCTGAAATTCTACCGCCAGCTCTACCCCATGGCCGACGACCCCCTGTTCTGGATTCACCTCAACGTGGACTATCCCTTCAATCTCACGGGCATACTCTATTTCCCCAAGATAAAGAGCAACATCGACCTGCAGCGGGGCAAGATACAGCTCTACAGCAACCAGGTGTTCGTTACCGACAACGTAGACAACATCGTGCCCGACTTCCTCACGCTGCTCCACGGCGTAATCGATTCGCCCGACATCCCCCTCAACGTCAGTCGCAGCTATCTGCAGGCCGACAGCAACGTCAAGAAGATTTCCACTTACATCACAAAGAAAGTGGCCGACCGCCTGCAGGGCATCTTCAAGAACGACCGCAAGACTTTCGAAGGGAAATGGGACGACATCAAGCTGTTCATCGACTACGGCATGCTCTCGCAGCCCGATTTCTACGACCGCGCCAAAGATTTCGCCCTTCTTAGGGACGTCGACGGAAAGTATTTCACCCTCGACGAATACTGCCAGCTCATTGCCGGCAACCAAACCGACAAAAACGGCACCGTGGTATACATCTATGCCAACGATGCCGAAGCGCAATACTCTTACATAGAAAACGCAAAGGCGAAAGGTTACAGTGTGCTGCTCATGGACGGCCAGCTGAGCGCTGCAATGCTCAATCTTTACGAGCAGAAAATCGAAAAAAGCCGGTTCGCGCGCGTTGACAGCGATGCTGCCGACCGCCTGATTCCCCGCGAAGACGACGCCGAAGCGCCCGCTGCGGGCAAAGTCCCGGAAAACACAGCCGAAATGTTCCGCTCGCAACTGCCTTCTGCCCAAGGCACGCAGTTCAGCGTCGAAGCACGCGCTGCCGGCACCCAGGCAGTCCCCGTAACCATCATACAGAGCGAATACATGCGCCGCATGAAAGACCTTAGCCGCATACAGGGCGGCATGTCGTTCTACGGCCAGATGCCCGACGAATACACGCTGGTGCTCAACAGCGACCATCCGCTCATACAGAGCATAAGCCGCGACGGGGAAGCCGCAGTGGCCGACAAGCTGCAACCCATAGATGCCGAAATCAGGGGACTGGAAGCACGGCGGGCCGCGATGCAGCAGGAGCAGAACAAGAAAAAGCCCGAAGAAATCACCGACGACGACCGCCGGGCGATGAGCCAGTGCGACGCGCAGATATCAGCCCGGCGCGATGAGCGCAGCAAGGTGCTAGCCGGTTACGCCGCCGGGTGTGGCAAACTCCGGCAGCTGGTTGACCTGGCTCTGCTGCAGCGGGGCATGCTGCGCGGCGAGGCGTTGGACAAGTTCATCGCCCGAAGCATGGAAAACGTCAAATAGGCGGAATATCCATAAGGCCGCGCGGAACCTGTGCGCCCGTCAGTGCGGGAGCATGGGTTTTTTATGGGAAAAGCCAAAAGGCCAAATTCCACAACTTTTAGCACTCAAAGTTCATTTTTTGGGCTTTTTCGTTGATTTTTTTTGCGCGGAAAGTCGCGAAAAATAGCACTATTTTGGGTGAAAAATACCCCCAAAATGCGAAGCAAAAAACGCCCCAAATCGGGGCGTTTTTTCGCGATTTTCGCGAAAAACGCGAAGTCAAACGTCCATTTTCCCACTCGTAACTATTCAGCGAATGGTAAGGTGTCTATAATACCGCTCGAAATTCTTTACGC
>CAVFSQ010000012.1:0-11962 GCA_963625145.1 Bacteroidaceae bacterium
CAATGTCTACTTCCAACAACAACGTAAAATGTAAATGAATGAAGAACAACCGCTTGCAGATTACCGATTTTTTCTACCTCGTAAAACGCGTTTCCTTGTCTCGTTTTGCGAAAATGCCACTGTGCACACCATTTTTCGCTATGCGCATGGCAGAAAAATTCTGCCGCTTTGCGTGGCTCCGCTGTGCGCATCTGCGCAGTGCGGAAAGCCGTTCCACCAGCCCACAAGGGCTTTGCGGCATGTTTCAGGCGGCTGCCATGAGGTTCTAAATAACTTTTTTTGCAATAAATGGTTGTCAAAAGCGGTGTGTATGCAAAAAAGAATTAACTTTGTAGGTGTGATATAAAAGTGTCCCTGCAACGCTGAAATTCATAATATAAACTACTATACAGCAATGAAAACATACAATTTTCTGGCTTTCGACGTGGGTGCTACCAGCGGTCGCGGCATGCTGGCCACCGTTACTGACAACTCCTTCGAAATGAAGGAAATATTCCGTTTCCCCAACGCCATAATGGGTATACACGGTAAATACTATTGGGATGTATACGCCCTTTTCGACAACCTCAAGAAGTCGATAGCTGCAGCCCGTGACCTCGGCGTGAAGCTCGATTCCATAGGTATAGACACTTGGGGCTGCGACTTTGGATATATTGCTGCCGACGGCACGCTGCTCGGTCTGCCCCGCGCATACCGCGACCAGTACACCGTTGGCACTCCCGAAAAGACATACTCCATAGTGCCTCGCGAGGAACTCTATGCGCACACCGGCATTCAGATAATGAACTTCAACTCGGTGTTCCAGATGTTCGAGGCCAAGGAGGAAAACTTCGCGCCGCGTCTCAATGCCGACAAGATTTTGTTCATTCCCGACCTGCTGTCGTATTTCTGCACCGGGAAGATGTTCACCGAATACACCGTGGCATCGACATCGCAGATGCTCAACGCCACCACACGCGACTGGGACCGCCCCTTGCTCGAAAAGCTCGGCATCCCATCAAGCATGTTGCTGCCGCTTGTGCAGCCCGGTACCGAGGTCGGCAAACTGCTGCCCGAAATAGCCGAGGAATTAGGTATGGAGCCTATGCCTGTGATTGCAGTGGCAGGCCACGACACCGCAGCCGCCATAGCTGCAGTGCCTGCCAGTGACGAGCATTTTGCATACCTTAGCAGCGGAACATGGAGTCTCATGGGCATAGAAAGCCCTTCGCCCATACTCACCGAGCAATCGTGTGCGCTGAACTACACCAACGAGGGCGGTATTGAAGGCACCACGCGCTTCCTGAAGAACATTACCGGCATGTGGTTGCTCGAACAAAGCCGCAAGTGCTGGAGCCGCGAAGGCCGCAACTACACCTACGCGCAGATCGAGACCATGGCAAAGGAGGAAATCAACTTCCCGTCGATTATCAACCCCGACGACCCGCGTTTTGCCAACCCCGACGACATGGATGCCGAAATCAAGGCTTACTGCAAGGAAAACGGCATGGCGGTGCCCACAAACGACGCCCAGATGATTTCGTGCATATACCACAGTCTGGCTTGCCGCTACCGCGAAGTGATAACTTCGCTGCAGAGCATGGCATCGTTCACTATCGACAAACTGCACGTCATCGGTGGAGGTAGCGTGAACAAGCTTATGAGTCAGCTCACTGCCGACACCATCGGCATGCCCGTGATAGCAGGTCCGGCCGAAGGTACGGCCATAGGCAATGCTATGATACAGGCTAAGGCAGTGGGACTGTACAAGGACCGCTGGGAAATGCGCGCTGCTGTGGCCAAGGCCATAGGCACCATTACATACTATCCGCAGAAATAACAACACAATCGTGAAAGGCAGAATCTATCCGCTGATTCTCGCATTGGCAGTGACGGCCGGTGCAGCTGCGCAGACCATCGAAAGCCTCACCACCGAGTACCTCCGCACGCCGATAGGTATCGACGTGGAGAAGCCACAGTTTGCTTGGCAGATGAGCAGTGATCGCTATGGCGCTGCTCAGACAGCCTATCGTATCTGTGTGGCCGAAGATCCGGAGAGCCTCGATGTCGGTAAATACGTCTACGACTCGGGCCGTAAAAGTTCCGACGTGTCGGTTGGTATAGTGTATCAGGGTGCAAGGCTCAAGCCGTGCACGCGCTACTACTGGCGCGTTACCGTTACCGACGAAAGGAACCGCGACATCGAGTCGCCCGTAACATGGTTCGAAACCGGGCTCATGGGCGGCAAGTGGGACGGTGCACAGTGGATAGCTTCGCCCTTGAACCAGGTCTCGCCCTACCGCGCCGACTACATTCTGGAATATGATGTGAAAAGCGTGGGCAAGTCCGGGCCGGCAACGTTCGTGTTCGGCGAGAAGTCGGAGCAGACTTATTGCTACGTCACCCTCGACACGCGCAAGCCCGCAAGGCTCAAGGTCGGCACAATGCTTTACAACCGGCCCATAGAGTTTCAGGATATCGATGTTTCCGACATCGTGGCATCGCAGGAACTCAAGCCTCATCACGTGAAGATTACTGTATATAGTGGGTGGAACTACAACGTGTCGGTGAGCATCGACGGCCGGCAGGTGAAAACCAAGGCCGGCAACACGTCGTTCGACATCGACTCGAAGCGCGACACCGTGGGGCGCCGCGACAATTTCCTATATCGCATAGGCTACAGGCAGGAACAGGGCTTCGACGCCCAGTTCTCGCAGATATCGCTCAGCGACCAAAAATGGAACGTGCAGCTTGCTACCGACAGCACGACGCACAATGCAAGCGGCGACGGCAAACTCACCACGTGGATTTTCAATGCCGAAGTCAGTGCCCCGTTGATGCGCAAGGTGGTGAACCTGCCCAAGGCCGTGAAAGACGCACGTCTTTATGCCACGGCACGCGGCTTCTACAATTTCTATATTAACGGCGTCAAGGCCGGCGACGCATACATGGCGCCGGGATGGACCGACTTCCGCCACCGCATCATGTACGACACCTACGATGTCACGTCAATGCTCGTGAAAGGCAAGAACGCGCTGGCGTTGGAAATAGGCAACGGATGGTTCTGCAGCAACTGGGGATGGACCGGCTCGAAATGGTCTGACCAGTACGGCTACAAGCCTTCGGCAATGGCTTTGATAAGAGTGACGTATACCGACGGCACAACCGAAAGTTTCGTCACCGGGCCCGACTGGAAGGTTACTACCGACGGACCGCTGTTCGTTGACAACCTCTACCACGGCGTAATTTACGACGCAAGGCGCAAAATCGACGGATGGAAAAAAGTTTCGTTCGACGATTCGGCATGGAAAGGCGTGGCTGTAATGCCCACTCCAGCCGGCGACGTGGAAATCCAGGGCTATGTGGGCATGCCGATTCGCAACAACATCGTGCTCACGGCCAAGGCGGTGAAAAAGATTGGCAACCGCTATATCTACGACATGGGGCAGAACTTCGCCGGAGTACCACGTATCGAGAACATGCACGGCAAGAAAGGCCAGCAGATAGTGTTCCACTACGCTGAGATGCTGTTCCCCGACCAGGTGCCCGAAAACCCACGCGCGCCGCTCTGTAAGGAAGACTATGAGCGCAACCGCGGACAGATGTACATGGACAACTACCGCTCGGCAATGTCCACCGACTATTACACCTTCCGAGGCGACGCCGAAGGCGAGACTTTCGAACCGCCGTTCACGCAGCACGGATACCGCTACATATCCATCGACGGCATTGACACACCGCCTGCAGTCAGCGACGTCAAGGGCATTGTGCTCGAGTCGATAGGCCAGCAGACGAGCAGCTACGAAAGCGCGAACGCCGACATTAACAAGCTGTTCAACAACATAGTGTGGGGCCAGCGCAGCAATTTCCTCGCTGTGCCCACCGACTGCCCGCAGCGCGATGAGAGGCTGGGATGGACGGGCGATGCCAACGTATTCTGCCGCACCGCCACCTACAACATGATGACCGAACCTTTCTACAAGCGCTGGTTCTACACCGTGCGTGACCAGAAGAGCCTCAGCGGTGACACCGGAGGATACTATCCCATGTTCGGGACAACAAGCGAAGGTGCCGACAATGCCCATATTGAAGCTGTTACAGGCCGCGGATGCGGATGGAGCGACTTCACCGTAATCATTCCATGGCAGATGTACCAGCAGTATGGCGACAAGGAATTCATTCGCGAACATTATGCCTCGATGAAGGCTTTCATGAAAAGCCTCGAAGGCCAGACCAAAGGCTACATATATCCCAATGCCGACCATTGGGGCGACTGGGTGGCGCCCGTCTACACGCAGGTGTCGCTGCTCACCACGGCATTCTTCGGCTACGATGCACGCATAATGTCGGTGATGGCCAAGGTGCTGGGCTATGATGCTGATGCCGAATACTACGACAATCTCTACAAGAAAATAAGCGAAGCCTTTTGCAGTACTTTCTTCGACAGCGAAGGCTACACTATTGACAACGATGGGAAGAACACGCGTATCAACACGCAGACTTCCTACATACTCCCGCTCGAATTCCTCATCCTACCATCCGACCTGAAGCAGAAAGCCGTAAAGCGCCTTTGCGAAAAGATAAATGCCGACGGCAACCGCATACAGACAGGATTTTTGGGCACGCCCTACATTCTCAATGTGCTTTCCGACAACGGCTGCAGCGACGTGGCCTACACGCTTTATACTCAGACCGAATACCCGTCGTGGCTCTTCCCCGTAAAACAGGGCGCAACCACTATGTGGGAACGCTGGAACTCCTACACCATCAAGGAAGGCTTCGGCGATGTGAACATGAATTCGTTCAACCACTACGCTTACGGCGCTGTGGAGGAATGGATAATGTCGCACAATCTCGGCATTCAGCGCGATGAAGACCGTCCTGCATACAAGCACATCATAATGCAGCCGAAAATCAACAAGGCTTTCGGTAAGGTGAAAGGCGGTTTCCGTTCGGTTTACGGCCCGATTAACAGCGAATGGAACGTTACCTCTGAGGGGACCGACATCGCGTTTACCATCCCAGCCAACACCACGGCAACTTTCGTGCTGCCCGTAGCGAAAATGGGCGACTTGAAAATCGTGACCGGAAAGAAAGGGGTGGTATCGAAGAAATATTCCGACGGAAAGGCTGTTTACCAGCTGAAGTCGGGGCAGTACAGTTTCAAAAGTAAATAACTTAACAAGCAACTTATAAATAACTTAAAAAAACAAACAACTATGAAAGAAGAAACTATTAAAGCTTCTTACGAGCTTGCTAAGGCTCGTTATGCCGAGATGGGTGTTGATACCGACAAGGCTATTGAAACATTGGAGAAAACCCCAATTTCGCTGCACTGCTGGCAGGCTGACGACGTTGTTGGCTTCGAGCGCGGCGAGGCTGCTTCGGGCGGCATCCAGAGCACCGGCAACTATCCCGGTAAGGCACGCAACATCGACGAACTGCGTCAGGACATCGAGAAGGTTAACTCTATGCTCGCAGGTACTTTCCGTCTCAACCTCCACGAGATCTACGGTGAGTTCGGCGGCAAGCAGATCGACCGCAACGAGGTAGGCGTTGAACAGTTTGCCGGCTGGATGCAGTGGGCAAAGGAGCAGAACATGAAGCTCGACTTCAATTCCACTTCCTTCTCACATCCCTTGAGCGGCAACCTCACGCTCTCGAATCCCGATCCCGCCATTCGTGAATTCTGGATTGAGCACACCAAGCGCTGCCGCCGCATTGCCGACGCTATGGGCAAGTATCAGAACGACCCCTGTATCATGAATATCTGGATACACGACGGAAGCAAGGACATCACCGTGGAGAAGGGCCGCTACCGCGAAATACTCAAGAACTCGCTCGACGAGATTCTGAAGGAGGATTTGCCGGGCATGAAGTCCTGTCTCGAAGCAAAGCTCTTCGGCATCGGTCTGGAGGCATACACCGTAGGTTCGCACGACTTCTATGCAGGCTACTGCGCAAAGAACAACGTGATGTACACCCTCGACACTGGTCACTACGAGCCCACCGAGAACGTGAGCGATGCTGTTAGCGCATTGCTGCTCTTCGTGCCCGAATTGATGCTCCATGTGTCGCGCCCCATGCACTGGGATTCCGACCACGTTACTCTCTTCGACGACAACACCCGCAACCTCTTCACCGAACTGGTTCGCGCCAACGCTCTCGACCGCGCACACATCGGCCTCGACTACTTCGACGGCTCAATCAACCGCATCGGCGCATACATCGTCGGCGTGCGCGCTGCACAGAAGTCGCTGCTCCAGGCTTTCCTCGAGCCGCTCGACACTTTGCGCAAGTACGAGGACGAAGGCAAGCTCTTCCAGCGCCTTGCTCTGCTTGAAGAAGAGAAGACGATGCCTTTCGGCGCCGTTTACGACTACTTCAACCTCAAGAACAACATACCTGTAGGCGAGCAGTACATCGCCGACGTTGAAAAATACGAGCAGGAAGTGCTTTCGAAGCGTAACTAATGCATAAATTGCGCTGAGATGGAAATTCTTATAGGATTGCTGATAATCGCGGTGGGCGCATTCTGCCAGTCGAGCAGCTATGTTCCCATCAACAAAATCAAGAGTTGGAGCTGGGAAAGCTACTGGATAGTGCAGGGCGCATTCGCTTGGCTGGTGTTCCCGCTGCTGGGCGCACTGCTTGCCGTTCCCGAAGGACACACGCTCACCGAACTGTTTTCGGGTGCCGACAGCTTCCGTCTGACAATGACAATAGTCTTCGGTGTGCTGTGGGGCGTGGGCGGACTTACGTTCGGCCTTTCCATGCGCTACCTCGGCGTGGCCCTAGGGCAGTCGATTGCCCTCGGCACATGCGCCGGACTGGGCACTGTGATGGGCCCCGTGTTGCTCAATGCCTTCTTTCCCGAACTCAATGCCCTCTCGTCGCTCACCTACGCTGTGGTAATCGGCGTGGTGACTACGCTCGTCGGCATCGCCATAATCGGCGTGGCCGGAGCCATGAAGTCGGCATCGCTTTCCGAAGAGGAGAAAAAGCAGGCCGTGAAGGACTTCAATTTCCCCAAGGGCATTGCCATAGCGCTTCTCGCTGGCTTCATGAGCGGATGCTTCAACGTGGGACTGGAATTTGGCAAGGATATCAACTTTGGCGACCTCACCAACCCCATGTTCCGCACGCTTCCGGCAACGCTGCTCGTGACCATCGGCGGATTCATTACAAATGCCTTGTATTGCTTCTACCAGAACAGCAAGAACTCCACATGGGGCGACTATAAGAAAGGCAGCGTATGGGGCAACAACCTGTTGTTCTGCGCACTTGCCGGCGCGTTGTGGTATTCGCAGTTCTTCGGCCTGTCGCTGGGCAAGGGCTTCCTCACTTCATCGCCCACGCTCATGACTCTCTCGTTCTGCATCCTCATGGCGCTCAACGTCACGTTCTCGAACGTGTGGGGCATCATACTCAAGGAATGGAAGGGATGCTCGGCAAAGACCGTAGGTGTGCTTGTAGTGGGAATACTGGTGCTCATAGTGTCGTGTTTCCTGCCTCAGCTGATATAATCTGAAACAAAATCTTCATAAGGCGGGCGGCGAAGGCTGTCCGCCTTAATTAAAAAACCGGCTTCACTCCGAGGCCGAAGATACAAAAACAAGAATACAAAGAAATGAAATCACTTCTCGACGATTATCCCCGCGCCAAAGCCGAAGTGCTCAAGGCTGCGGAAGTTGCCGGCTATCTCTGGCAAAAAGGCTGGGCCGAGCGCAACGGTGGCAACATCACTGTAAACATTACTGAACTTGTCGACACGCAGGCGCTTGCCGCGCTTCCCGCAATAGGTCCCGTTATGCCCATCGGCATGACTCTGCCCCACATCAAGGGCGGCATATTCTATTGCAAGGGCACCGGCCGCCGCATGCGCGACCTCGCACGCTGGCCCATGGACAACGGCTCGATAATACGCATCCTGCCCGACTGCCAAAGCTATGAAATGATTGCTGACAATCCCGTAAAGCCCACTTCCGAGCTTCCCTCGCATCTGGCGATCCACGACGACCTCATCGCAAAAGGCTCGACTTTCCGCGCCGTGATACACACGCACCCCATTGAGCTCGTGGCTATGTCGCACAACCCCGAATACCTCAAACCCGGAGTGCTGACTCATCTGCTGTGGTCGATGATACCCGAAACACGTGCCTTCTGCCCCAAGGGGCTCGGCATAATCCCCTACGAAATGCCTTCGAGCGTAAAGCTCGCCGAGGAAACTGTCAAGGGGCTGCAGGAACACAATGTGGTGCTTTGGGAAAAGCACGGCGTAGTGGCTATCGGCAACGATGCTCTCGAAGCATTCGACGAAATCGACGTGCTGGTGAAATCGGCACAAATCTATCAGGATGCAAAATCCATGGGATTCGAACCCACAGGTATGACCGACGAGTCGATGAACGAACTCAAGGAGGCATTCAACCTGTAAGGCTACTGAAAATTAAACGAAGACGGGGCAGGACGGGCAACTTTCCTGCCCTGCTTTTTTGCTTCAGGCAAGAACGGAAAAAGTAAAGCGTTCTGTAATATGTAAACTTATTAACAACAAACCCGTTGGTGGAATTGATTTAGTGCATACATAATTTTTCTGCTATGCGCAAAGAAGAAAAATTCTTTGCGCATATAATTTTTGCGCTGTGCGCTCACAATTTTTCTTTTATGCGCAGAAAATTTTTCCGTTGGGCTTTTTGCGACTTCTGCCGGGCGAAAAAGCCCGCGCGGCGGGTGGATTCGGTGTACCGGGAAGAAAATCCGCATTTTGCACGTGATTTTTGAAGACAAGTTTTGCCCGGATTCTTTTTTATATTTGTTCTGGAACATCATGCGTTGCCAACGCCCGGTGCGCAGAAACAAGAACTACAGCAATAATAACCTAAAACAACAACAAAAATGAAAAAACTGTCACTCTTTCTCGCTCAACTGTTGTGCGCGGCTCTATTGCCGCTCGGCGCAAGTGCCGATACAATCTCCGTCATTGTCGACGGCATAACTTACGACTGCGACACTGCGACCGCCACAGCCACCGTGAAGAACGGCAATACAGCGGCCGCTGCGCTCTCGATACAGGCCCAGGTGGAAGCGGAAGGCAAAACTTGCGCCGTTACGGCCATAGGCAATGAAGCTTTTCTAAATTTAACCGACTTGAAATCTGTCACCATTCCCGAAGGCGTTACCAGCATTGGGGAAGAAGCATTTTATGGATGCAAGGCTCTTGTCTCGGTTGATATTCCGGCAACAGTTACAAGTATTGGCAATTATGCATTCTACGAATGCAGGGCTCTCGCTTCGCTTACCATTCCCGAAGGTGTTACCAGCATAGGCGATTACACTTTCTTCAGATGTATAGCTCTTGCTTCGGTTTCCATTCCCGAAGGCGTTACCAGCATTGGAAACTGTGCTTTCCAAAGTTGCCTGGCCCTTGCTTCGTTCAAGATTCCTTCAACTGTTACGACTATCGGCAAATCGGCATTCAATGGATGCTCGGCCCTTACTTCCATAGAGATTCCTGCAAGCGTTACAACTATGTCCTATGCTCCTTTTGCGGAATCCGGCATTAAGTCAGCCGTAATACAAGAAGGTGTGACAAGTATATGGGACGATACATTCAGTGCTTGTCAGTCTCTTGCTTCGGTTAAAATTCCTGCAAGTGTAACAAGCATAGGTGAAAATGCATTCTACAAATGTCAGTCTCTTGCTTCGGTTTCCATTCCCGAAGGCGTTGACAGCATTGGTGACAATGCATTCTGTAGTTGTTCGGCTCTTGCTTCGGTTTCCATTCCCGAAAGCGTTGTCAGCATTGGTGACTATGCATTCGAAGGGTGCTCGTCTCTTGACTCTGTCAAGATTCCGGATAGTGTAAAAAGTATTGGCGAAGGTGCTTTTATGCTGTGTTCGTCTCTAGCTTCGGTTGAAATTCCGTCAAGCGTTACCAATATCGGTAGCTATGCTTTCAGTGGCTGTACGTCTCTGGTTTCGGCTGAAATTCCCGAAGGCATTAAGGGCATTGGTGATGCTGCATTCTATTACTGCATGTCTTTGACTTCGGTTGACATTCCGGCTAGCATTGAAAATATAGAAGAAGGTGCCTTTCAAAATTGCCAGCAACTTGACAGTGTCGTCTGCCATGCCACAACCGTTCCGGCAGTCACAAATGCGTTTGACGGCTATGTTAAGAATGTGCTGTATGTTCCGCAGGGGCTCGTTGACGCTTACAAGGCGGCTTTGGGGTGGAGCGATTTCGAGCACGTTATGGAAATCGGCCAGACGGCAAACCTGGGCGAGGCTACAGTTGACGGCATAAGTTATGTGCTCGACTACGACGCCCTCACGGCAATTGTTTCGGCTGCCGACAAGACTGCCGAATCGGTTTCTGTGCCCGCCAGCGTGGAGGTTGACGGCAAGACGTATGCCGTAACCGGCATAGGTACGGAGGCTTTCTTTAAATACACAAAACTCAAGTCGGTAACTCTAGCCGATGGCATAAGCCGCATAGGAATTAATGCTTTTGGCTATTGCTCTGCGTTGGATTCGGTAACGCTTCCCAAGGCTCTGACAAAAGTGGGATACTATGCCTTTAGAAATTGTGACAGTTTGAAATCCATCCCCGAAGGTCTTACATTGCTCAGTGAAGGAATTTTCTATCGTTCAGGGATTACGTCAGCGAAGATTCCTGAGGGTGTCACAAGCGTACCAAGCGAAGCATTCGTTGGTTGCAGTTCTTTGGCTGAAGTCAAATTCTCTTCCGGGCTTGTAAGTATCGGTGAATATGCTTTCTACACAACCGCATTGACATCAGTGGTGCTCCCCGAGGGTTTGAAGGAAATAGGCGGAGGCGCATTCAATGGCTGCCGTTCTTTGACCGAAATCAATCTCCCTTCCGGGCTTGCAAGTATCGGTGAATATGCTTTCTACGGAACCGCGTTGACCTCAGTGGTGCTCCCCGAGGGTTTGAAGGAAATAGGAGTAGGTGTATTCGAAGGCTGCAGTTCCCTGACTACTGTCACGCTTCCGTCAACTATTGACACTATAAGTTCTTATGCATTCTATTATTGCCCAAACATCACCTCGATAACGAGCTACGCAACCCGTGTGCCGGTATGTTCGCCGGATGCTTTCTACGGTTGGGAAAAGGACAGCACCACTGTGTACGTTCTCAAGGGCACCGTTGACGCCTATAAGGCTGCCGACGGCTGGAATGACTTTACCAATTTCCAGGAAATGGAAATTACCGGCATTAAGGGCGTGGATGCTGCCGGGGCTGTGGAAGTTGCGCGCTACACTTCCGAAGGCCAGCGTTTGGCGGCTCCGCAGCGCGGCATCAATATCGTACGCATGAGCGACGGCACCGTCAAGAAGGTTATCGTGAAATAGTTTGCCGGCATACGGCTTCCTTAGCACGAAGCCCGGCGCATACAAAAAGGTTGGACTTTCCTCGAAACGGAGAGCCCAACTTTTTTATGCCGTGTCCGCAGCAGCCGGAAAATCATTCCGTTCGGCTGTCTTATTCTATCTTGCAGAGCCCGTCTTCACACGAAACGTAATGCTCCGTAATGCCGAGTTCCTTCATCCATGTGCGTGTTTCCACGGTTTTGAGCCACGAGGTGTTGAAGCCTTTGCCGGCATCGTTGTTCCATACCCATAGTGGGGTAGGCCAGAGGCATGCGCGGAATTTTATGCTGCGGTAGAATTCGCGGTTGCAGCCCCGTTGGCCGTGGTGCGCCATCTGCAGGTAGTCGCAGTTGAGGTCGTCCTTGAAGTTGCCTTTCAATGCCAGTTCGCCGCATTCCACGCCGGCGTCGCCTAGGAACACCATGCTTTTGCGCTTGTCCCATACGCGCATTATCATCGACGAGTTGTTGTAGGCATTTTCGGTAATTTCGTTGGCTACGCTCAGAATCTTCAGGCTCATGCCGTCGAAAGTATATGTGTCGCCCGGTTTGCGGATGTCGGTTACGGGGATGCCCGACTTCTCGAG
>CAVFSQ010000012.1:11972-15392 GCA_963625145.1 Bacteroidaceae bacterium
TTCCTGGCAGTGACCGGCAGCCCCTTCTTCGGCTTTGCGCACCGTTTCGCTCAGGCGCGAATGGTAGATATGCTTGATTTTTAGGTCCTGCTGGCTTTTGAGTATTTCGAGTAGCGCTCCCATGTGGTCCATGTGCGGATGTGAGATGAACCATGCCTCAACTTCGTTGCCAAGTGCTCCGACGAAACCGCGCAGGGTGTTGGCTTCTTCGGGCATTCCGCCATCCATTACAATTACCTTGCCTTTCGCGGTGAGGAATACATACGAATTGCCTATGGTGTTGCTGTGGCTGGGAATCTGCCATAGGGTGAAACCCGCCTTGCCTTTGCGCGCGGCGGTGGTTTGGCTTTTGCCCTCAGCTCGCGCCACTTCGGGCAGGGCGGCAAGCGAACCGGCAAGAGCCGCTGAATATTTCAGAAAATCTCTTCGTGTAGCCATGTTTGTAAGTTTAATATTGCAAATATAGAAATTTGGCAGTTACAAAAAGTTGCGGCGGGAACTTATTACACTGGAAATTGTTACTTTCGCCGTGTAATATCAGAACAATTATGCCGGGAATAAAGTTTTTGCGGATACTTACCGCAGTGTTGCCGTTTGTTGCGCTCGCGTTCGTGATGTGGCGCACGTGGCGTCTGTTGCCGTTTGCCCTGTGGGGGAAAGCCGTTGTGCTTGCTGCGATGCTGCTGCTTACAGTGCTTATGCCCGTGTGCATGCTGCCCGGCACGCTCGACAAACTTCCGCTGCCATTGGCCGTGGTGCTCTACAAGGCGAGTCTGTCGTGGGTGTTTGTGCTTCTCTATATGCTTGTGTGCTTTCTGCTTGTCGACTTGCTCGGCCTTGCGCATATCGTGCCGCAGTCGCTGCGTTTCAACAGCCTTGCCGGAACGCTGGGCCTTGCGGCGCTACTTGCCGTGGTGTTTGTGGCAGGGAATATAAACTATCACCACAAGCACCGCGAGGAGATTTCGCTCCATGCCGCAAAGCCTTTGGCAAAGCCGCTGAAGATAGTAATGCTCTGCGACATGCACACGGGCTATCATATACGTCGCGCCGAGCTTTCGCAGTGGGTGGACATTATCAACGGCGAGAAGCCCGATCTTGTGTTTATTGCCGGCGACGTCATTGACCGCAGCGTGGAACCTTTGCTGAAAGACCGCGATGCCGCCGAGTTCCGCAGGATAAAGGCACCGGTTTACGCATGCCCCGGAAACCATGAATACTATTCCGACATAGACAAGGCATGCCGTTTCTTCCGCATGGCCGGAATAACGATGCTTCGCGACTCGGCCGTGTCGGTGGCGGGAATAAACATCGTGGGGCGCGACGACCTCACAAACCGCCGGCGCAAACCGTTGGCAGAACTTGTAAACGGCATTGACAGCACGCGTTTCACCATACTGCTCGACCATCAGCCCGTGCATCTTGACGACGCGCGCAAATGCGGAGTGGATTTCGAACTGTGTGGGCATACGCACAATGGCCAGCTGTGGCCGGTGTCGTGGATAACGCGCGCGATGTACGAATGTGCCTACGGGCATTGCTCCAAGGGCCGCACTCAATACTACGTCACATCGGGCATGGGCATCTGGGGCGGAAAGTTCCGCATCGGCACGCGCTCCGAGTATGTCGTCATGAATCTGGAATAGTGCGGGGAATTTTGTGCCGTGTTTTCTATTTCATTGGGGCAAATTAAGATATAGCTTGCGTTTTATATCTAAATTTGCAATATAAACAGCAAATATCTTATGGAAAGCCAGAAACAGGAAAAATTGTCTGAAAATGCGTTTCGTGAACTGAAAGAAGGGGAGGAATACTGCCCCGTGATGGACCCTAGTGCCCCTTGCCGGGAAGTTACACCCTGGTCGGTGACGTGGGGTCTGGTCTTTGCCGTCATCTTTTCAGCCGCTTGTGCCTATTTGGGCTTGAAAGTGGGCCAGGTGTTTGAGGCGGCTATTCCCATAACCATCATTGCTGTGGGTGTGGCCGGCGCAACACGCCGCAAGAACTCTTTGGGCGAGAATGTCATCATACAAAGCATTGGGGCTTGCTCGGGAATGATTGTTGCGGGAGCGATTTTCACTTTGCCGGCACTGTATATCCTGCAAGCCAAGTACCCTGATATAACTGTCGATTTCATGAAAGTGTTCCTCTCCAGAGCGTTGGGAGGATTTTTGGGCATTCTTTTCATGATTCCGTTCCGCAAATACTTCGTGAAGGAGATGCACGGGAAATATCCTTTCCCCGAAGCCACTGCCTCGACGCAGGTTCTGATGTCGGGGCAGAGCAGTTCGGGCCAGGCAAAGCCCTTGCTTTTTGCCGGAATTGTGGGCGGACTTTACGATTTCGTCATAGCTTCGTTCGGCTCGTGGACCGATACGTTCGCCACAAATGTGTTTGCATGGGGCGCGGCTTTGGCCGACAAGGCCAAACTGGTGTTCAAAATAAATACCGGAGCGGCAGTGCTGGGCATGGGCTATATTGTAGGGCTGAAATATTCGGCCATTATCTGTGCCGGCTCCATATTGGTATGGTGGGTTGTTGTGCCGCTTATCCCCATAGTTTGGCCCGATTTGCCCATCAATGCTGCAGGCGTTACGGCATTGGCAGCTTCGCCCGAACAGATTTTTGCGTATGCGAAAAGCATCGGCATCGGGGCCATTGCCATGGCCGGGCTGTTGGGAATATGGAAGAGCCGCAAGATTATTGCAGGCGCTGCCAAGCTCACCGGCAAGGCGTTCAGAATGAAGACAGGCGAAATGGAAGAGGAACAGCGCACGCAGCGCGACCTTTCGATGAAGATTATCGCCTTCGGCGTGCTTGTCACTTTGGCGGTGGTTTTCCTGTTTTTCCTGTTTGGCGTAATGGAAGGCAATGTGCTTTTCAGCGTTGTTGCCATATTGCTTGTTGCGTTCATAGCATTTCTTTTTACTACCGTTGCGGCGAATGCCATTGCCATTGTGGGCAGTAACCCTGTTTCGGGTATGACTTTGATGACTCTCATACTTGCTTCGGTTATTATGGTGGCAGTCGGTCTGAAAGGATGGGCCGGTATGGTAGCTGCGCTTCTGATGGGAAGCGTGGTCTGCACGGCATTGTCCACTGCCGGCGCTTTTGTAACCGACTTGAAAATAGGCTACTGGCTGGGCTCTACTCCCCGTAAGCAGGAAACATTCAAGTTTCTCGGTACATTGGTGAGCGCCGCTACGGTGGGAGGCGTTATCATGCTGCTCAACAGCACTTATGGCTTTACGAGCGGGCAGTTGGCTGCCCCCCAAGCCAATGCCATGGCTGCCGTTATCGAACCGCTGATGAGCGGGCAGGGGGCACCGTGGCTGCTTTACGGCATCGGCGCGGTGATTGCCATTGTGCTCGACCGGATAGGCATTTCGGCCCTTGCCTTTGCCTTGGGTATGTTTATCC
>CAVFSQ010000013.1:0-15323 GCA_963625145.1 Bacteroidaceae bacterium
GGGGATATGTATGGTTTCGTTATGTTACAATATGATGCAAATTTAGCTTTTTTGCCCGAAACGTGACTGTTTTCCGGTGCGCAAAAGGTTGCAAAAGTGCAAAAGTGCAAATTAACGTGGTCCAACACGAACGCCGCAACGTAAACGTAGGTGCCATAACCGGGCGGCATTTTTCATTTTCTTTTTATTGCGGCGAATGGTTCGCGAAAATGAAACCGACATAATGGGATCTACGTCGTCGCTGGTATCGCCGCTTGAAGAATTGACGTTCTTGAAGGTGAGGGTATTCACTGCCAGCGTATTCTTGATGCGCATGGTGGGCGTGAAGCGCGCGCAGCGCGCCGGGCAAGAATTATAAGCGCTTTGCGTAAAATCCTATGCGTATAGCGTTGAAATTATTACCGCAATAATTGGGGCGATTTTTGCCATAAGTGGGAAATTGGCATTTTGTTGTTTCTACGCATTCGCTTTTGCTTCTCGCCGGAAGTCCGGTGGAGGCGCGGACCCCCAGTGGGTTTCGCTATTCCCACCAGGTGGCTATGGTTGCGGTGTTGCCGGTTTTCCGTGCAAAATAGTTATTTTTGCATTTCGGCGTCTCCGGCGCCGTTTCTTGAAAAGCATTTGTCTGTATGGATCTTTCAATACACGCTGTTGGCGTAAAAGTAAACAATCTGAAGAACATTGCCGTTGACATCCCCCACGGCAAAATGGTGGTGATAACCGGCCTCTCCGGCTCGGGAAAGTCTTCGCTGGCGTTCGACACTCTTTATGCCGAGGGGCAGCGACGCTACGTCGAGAGCCTTTCGGCCTATGCCCGCCAGTTTCTGGGGCGCATGCCCAAGCCCGACTGCGACAGCATCACCGGCCTGCCGCCTGCCGTTGCCATACGCCAGCATGCGGCGCAGCGCAATCCGCGGTCTACCGTTGGCACCACTACTGAAATCTACGACTATCTGCGCCTGATGTTTGCACGTATAGGGCGCACGGTGTCGCCCGTGAGCGGAGAAGAGGTGCACCGCCATACTCCCGGCGACGTGGTGAATTGTGCTCTAGGCTACAGCGAGGGCACACGTTTCGCGGTGCTGGCACCCATGAAGGTGCGCGCCTCGCGTACGCTTGCCGAACAACTGCAGCAGAACGTGCAGCAGGGATTGGTGCGCATTGACGTCGGCGGCGCTGTTATGCTGGCCGAAGACTTTCTGCAGTTGCCACAGATGGTCGAAGCGCGTCCCGAAGACATGTTCGTGGTTGTTGACCGTTTGGCGGTGAGCAAGTCGAAGGAAGCCATTGCACGGCTTGCCGATTCGGTTGAGACGGCTTTGTTTGAGGGCGACGGTGAATGCGTCCTGCGCATATATCCTTCGGGCATAACCCATCGCTTCTCCACACGCTTTGAGGCCGACGGGATTGCCTTTCAGGAACCCGATGACAACATGTTCTCGTTCAACTCACCCCTTGGCGCATGCCCTACGTGCGGAGGTACGGGAAAGATTCTGGGCATTGACGAAAGTCTTGTTATCCCCGACCGCTCCAAGAGCGTGTACGACGGAGCAGTGGTTTGCTGGCGCGGCGAGAAGATGGGCATGTGGAAAGACGAATTCTGCCGTAGGGCGAAACGCTACCGCTTTCCGATTTTCAAGCCCTATTGCGAACTCACGAAAACTGAAAAGAATATACTATGGCACGGAAACGAGACTGAGCGCGCATTTCCCGAAAACGAACAGGTTAGCATTGACGCCTTTTTCCGCATGGTGGAAGCCAACAAGTACAAGATACAGTACCGCGTGATGGCATCGCGTTACCGCGGCCGCACGGTGTGCCCCGACTGCGAAGGCACGCGCCTCAGGCCACAGGCTCTCTACGTCAAGGTGGCTGGACGCAACATTGCCGAAATGGTGTCGATGCCCGTTGAAGACCTGCGGCGCTTTTTCCGGAATCTCGACATTACTGAAACCGACCGCCGGGTTGTGGCGCGTCTGCTGGCTGAAACGCGCAGCCGCCTCGACTACCTTGTGGATGTAGGGCTGGGCTATCTTACGCTCGACCGCCTGTGCTCCACGCTTTCGGGCGGCGAGATGCAGCGCATATGCCTTGCCACGACGCTCGGCAGCAGCCTCACCGGCGCCCTGTATATCCTCGACGAGCCAAGCATCGGGCTCCACAGCCGCGACACCGCACGCCTTATAAACGTACTTCGGCATCTGCAGAGTTTGGGCAATACCGTGGTTGTTGTGGAGCATGACGAGGAAATAATGCGCGCTTCCGACTATATAATAGATGTCGGACCGGAAGCAGGGCGTCATGGCGGCGAGATTGTGTTTGCCGGAAGCATCGGCGACATACACAAGGGCACGGACAGCCACACGCTGCGGTTCCTGACGGGTGAAGAGAAAATCGAAGTGCCGCGTTCGCGGCGTCCGTGGAACAGATTCCTGGAAATCAAGGGCGCACGCGAAAACAACCTCAAGAACATCGACGTGCGCATACCGCTCAATGTGCTGTGCTGCGTGACCGGTGTCAGCGGCTCGGGAAAGTCGACGCTGGTGAGAGACATCCTCTACCGCGGGCTGAAGCGTAGGCTCGACGAGGTGTGCGACAGCCCCGGGCAGTACTCGTCGCTTGCAGGCGACTTGGATGCCGTGGCGGCAGTGGAATTCGTTGACCAGGAGCCAATAGGCAAGTCGTCGCGCTCAAACCCTGTGACGTACGTAAAGGCATACGACGAAATACGGCGACTGATGGCGGCGCAGCCGTTGTCGCAGCAGATGGGCTATACCGCAGCGCATTTCTCGTTCAATACAAACGGTGGCAGATGTGAAACCTGCAAAGGCGAAGGCACAGTGAAAGTGGAAATGCAGTTCATGGCCGATATGGTTCTGGAATGCGACGAATGTCACGGCAAAAGGTTCAAAAAAGATATTCTCGACGTCAGATTCGAGGGGAAAAACATACACGACATTCTTGAAATGACGGTGAACCAGGCCATAGACTTCTTCGGCGCGGCAGGACAGAAAAAGATTGCCGACAGTCTGCGCCCGTTGCAGGATGTCGGGCTTGGATACATAAAACTCGGGCAACCGTCGTCCACGCTCTCAGGCGGAGAAAACCAAAGGGTGAAACTGGCATTTTACCTCGGTGCCGGCAAACAGAGAAACACGCTATTTATTTTCGACGAACCTACCACCGGGCTTCATTTCCACGATATCGGCAAACTGCTGGGGGCTTTTGCCGCGCTTATTGCCGACGGGCATTCTGTGCTAGTGATTGAACACAATATGGATGTTATAAAATGTGCCGACCACATCATCGACCTTGGGCCGGAAGGAGGCCGCGAAGGAGGAAAGATTGTGGCACAAGGAACACCCGAACAGGTAGCGGCATGCGGCGAAAGCTATACGGGGCGGTTCCTTCGCGAGAAACTCCGCGTTATGGCCTTACCCTGAACCGACAAAGAAGATGAGGCTTGCCCTTGCGCCCCTGGCCGTATATTTTGTAGAATCCTTCGGCAAGGCGCGAAACGTCAACGGTGCTGTCGCAATGCACCACACTCAGCTCACACCCGGCATCGTCGCATATCGTGAGCAGTTTGGCATCGCAGTCTGGAATGGCAAGCTTGCCGTTTTTGGCATCGGTTAAAGCGCTTTCCGCCGGCATGGTTTTGGGTGCAGTTGCGGGCTTGTTGACTGGCATCGGGGCGCTCTCGTTGCCGAAACGGTCAATGGCGGCTACGGCATAGTAGAGCCCGCGGCTGTAAGGGCAGGCAACGTCGATAGAGCAGCGTGTTGTGCTTAAGCGCGTGGCCACTAGCCTTGCATTCGATGCGTCTATGGGGTATTCGCCGCTTTCGTATACGTTGTAGCGTAGCGTATCGCCGGGAGTCGGGTCGTGCGACGCTTCCCATTCCACATTCCAAGTGTATTTTCCCTTTTCCAGTGTTTTCAGTTCCGGCGCCGTGGGGCATATGCTGTCTTCCCACACCATGGCTGGGCGCAGTGCGGTGCGGTTATAGAACGTGTGCTGCATGTAGTCGGCTATGCCTTTCACGTTGTCTTCCACAAAACGGCTGCGGAAGTACGCCTGTCCCCCCGCCCCGTGTATGCGCAGGAAGTTCATTTCGCGCGTTATGGTTTCCAGCGGCCAGTCTTTCTGCCGCGGGTCGAGAAAATAAGCCCCGAGCCCAGGCACCACCATCCTGCCGTTTGCACTTTCTATCCAGTCGAGGGCGAAGGGATAGAAGTGCTGTCCGCGGAAATACATCATCGGAAAGATTTCGTCCATTATCCCTTCCTGCATCCACTGCTGCACGTCCTGCGATACAGTGGTGCGTGCGTTCCATCCGTAGGAATGCTGCCGCGGCAGGTCGTCGTGCTTTCCCACGGGCGAGCAGCTGAGCGACACCCATGGCTTTACGGCCTTTATGGCCTGGTGTATCCTGCGCACGCAGCGTGTCACGTTCTCCGTTCTCCACTCTGCCCGTGTCTTTCCCTTGCCGTAGCGGCGGAAGGTGTGGCTGTCGTTGAACGTCACTTCCTTCTCGGGATAGCGTATGTAGTCGAGATGTATGCCGTCGACGTCGTAGTTTTCCACAATTTCCCGGCATATTGCTGCCAGGTAGTCGGCCGTTGCGGGAATTCCCGGGTTCATCATCCAATGGTCGCCGGCCTTGACGCAAAGTTCGGGGTGCCGGCTCACTGTCGACTGCTTGCCAAGTTGGCGCGTCACTTTAAGACTTGTAAGAGGGAAAGCCACCACCCATGCCTGTATGCTCATTCCGCGGCGATGGCATTCGTCTACGGCGAATTCCAGTGCATCGTAACCCGGCGACGTTCCCGGCCGGCCCGACAGGCATCCGTCCCAGGGCTCTATGGCCGAGGGGTAAATCACGGTTCCCCTTATGCGTGTTTGCAGCAGCACGGTGTTGATGCCCATAGCCTTCAGGCGGTCGAGGTGGGCACGCAACTGGCTTTTCTGCCGCTCGGCGCCCGCTGCGTTGCGCGAATAACTCTCGGGCCAGTCGAGCCCGCCTATGGTGGCGAGCCACACGGCACGTACTTCGCGGTTAGTTGCCTGCGGTATGGTCTGCGCTGCAGTTGTCGCCATGCATATCGCCGCCAAGCACGCCATTATGGGTCTAAGAAACATGTACAAGGGTTTTTATTTCCGGCAAAAATACGGAAATTGTGGGTGCGGTGAAAACTTTTTCTTAATTTTGCTCGCGAACACTTGTCCTGTGCCTCCCCTGGCGGGGACACAATAAATCAATCGAAAACCAACGTACAATGAAGAAACTGCCCCGTAGCGTATGGATCACGGCTCTGATGTCGGTGTATGCCGTTGTGTTTTTCGTCTACCAGTTCGGTGTGCGCCACGTGGGCTTCTCGCCCCGCAACGTTGCTGTGCTGGTGGGGGCGATAGTGCTGATACTGGCTGTGTGGCTTGTGAACCATAGCATTGAAAGCCGTAGGCGTAAAGGCGGAAACAGGAAGGAAAACTCAGAAGACGAATTCTTAAAATAAACATTATGAAAAGAACTATTGCCATTGCTGCGCTGCTGGTGACGTTGTTTACCGGAGCGCGCGCACAGTTTGAAGCTGGAACAAAATACATCGGCGCATCGCTGTCGGGCCTGAGCCTGCAGTACAGCACCAACGAACGCCTGCGCCTTAATGTGGACGGAGCAGGCGGTATCTTCGCTGCCGACGGATTTCTGGTGTTCGCCAATATCGGCTACGGCCACACGCGCTATACTGACGACATCACGGTTGGCCTGAACGGGCGCTACTATTTCACGCAAAACGGCATATTCATTGGAGCCGGAGCGCAGTATGTGCACTACACCAAGAGCAGCAATGACCTTATGGTGCCGGTGGAGATTGGATATGCATACTATCTTAACCACTACCTTACCATCGAGCCGTCGGTGTACTACAAGATGAGCGTTCACGACTTCAGCGACAATTCGTCGGTGGGGCTGAAAATAGGACTGGGATATTATTTCTGAACATATTTACAATGCGAAATACAAAAAAAGGCTGTACCCTATGGGGCGCAGCCTTTTGCATGGCAATAACCCGTCCGTGGAATTATCGGCCCGGCATGGCGGAAAAACTCTTGCGCTTGGCAGAAAAACGGCATACGCATGGAGAGGAACGGGAAAAGGTCGTATTTTTGCAGTATGC
Source organism: Bacteroidaceae bacterium (assembly GCA_963625145.1). Lineage (GTDB taxonomy): Bacteria > Bacteroidota > Bacteroidia > Bacteroidales > Bacteroidaceae > UBA6398. Next base: position 6,180 of record CAVFSQ010000013.1, read on the forward strand.
GCATTGAGTTTTTTCACGACCCTGCAAGTGTTACGCCCGAGGAACTTGAAGCGGAGCTGGCCTTGCTTCCCCAGTGGCGGCGAAGCAAGGCTTTGGGCTTGAAGAGTTTTACCAACCGGGTGCTGTGCGTGAAGGCGTTCCTGCTGCTTGCGCGAATATTGCGCGAGGATTTCGCACTTGGCGAAGTGCCGCAGTTCGTTTATGGCGAGCACGGCAAGCCGAGCCTTGAAGCGCACTGTGACATTCATTTCAATATAAGCCATTGCCGCCGCGGGGCCATGTGCGTTGTCGATTCGCACGAGGTGGGATGCGACATGGAGTGCACCGACCGCGCCGTTCGTGCCAATGTGCTGGCACGCTGTATGAACGATGCCGAGCGGCGCGCCGTGGAAAGTGCCGACGACCCGCGCCTTGCGTTCGCCAGACTATGGACCAGGAAAGAGGCGGTGTGCAAATGCACCGGCAAGGGGCTGGACGGCGGTTTGCCGTCGGTGCTTTTGCCTGAGCGTCTGGCCGGCTTCGGGATTACTACTTGTGATGCCGGTGATTGCGGCATTGTATATAGTGTCTGCCGCAAGTTGCATTAAGATTCTTTACTTTTCCCCCCCCCCTGTTTTTGGAAATTTGTTCTTTGGAAAAGCGCGCGCAGCGCAGAATTACGTTGCGGCGCAGGCAGTCTCCGTAAAAGAAAAGTTCCTGTAGGTGAAGGTTGCCTGGGGGAAAGAAGTTCTTCAGTGCCGGCAGAAAATAACGTTTGGGATTGATGTTGTTTACGGTGAGCACATGGCTCGCGGTGTCAACGCTCAAGGTTACCGGCTGCGTGGAGTCAGCGCTTCGGGCGGCAGTGCCGTAGGGGAAACGTGTGTCGTCGGCTTTCGGTTGCTCGCCGGCGGCAAGTAGTGTGGCCGGTCGGGGCGCTGTAGTCCACGAAATGGGGTTGATGCAGGCAATGTTACCGCGGCAAAGCAATTGACAGATGGCAGCGGTGTCGGTAACGCTGTTGAAGTTCACCGTGACGCCGGTGGCTGTGGAATCGCATGCCGGAAGTATGTGCGAAATGCGGTGACCCTTTTGTGCGGCAGTGTCGTCCGCCGTTATGCCGTAGCCTACGACGTAGGCGGCTATCATGCGGCTGTAGGTCTCGTCATCGATATGCTTAAGTATTTCGGTAACCATTTTTCCGCCCTGACTGTAGCCGGCCAGTACAAACGGTCTGTTGCGGTTGATATGCTTCAGCCAATAGTCGAAAGCCTCGATGGCGTCGTGCGTGGCAAAACGCATTGCTCTGCCGGCGTGTTCGCCCTCAAGCCCTTCGAATACAGCCTGACGGTAGTAAGGAATAAAAAGGTTGGCTTTTGTGGCGAATATTGTGTCGGCGAGTTCGGCCGACAACTGCCATGCCGCACGGTGGGCAGCGTTTGTGGGATCGGCATTGTAGTGTGTGGCACCGGTGGAGTCGTTCCATGCGCTGACACATGTGGGTAGCAGGTAGAATACGTCGGGTGTCGCTGTGTCGGCATTACCTATGCGGGTGCCGCCTTCAAACCAGAGCGTGGTGTCGGCCCAGTTGAGTGAAACTGCGGCCGGTGTCGCATTGTCTCCGTGCTGCCCTGCGCTGCAGGCGGCCAATGCCGGAGCGAAGAAAAATACCGGAACTGCTATGTGTCGGAAGTGAAGTCTCATCTTACTGCTTTTTCCCCTGTTGACTATATTCTCCCAGTCAATTGAGCTAGTGTGCAAAAGTACTGCATTTCGCGTGAACCGGAAAATAAAACTGCGGTGCTGCCGTTATCTACTACAAAGCAAGAACCAAAATGGATGTAAGCGTCATAATAGTAAACTACAACACTGCGCGGCTGATTGTCGACTGCGTGAAATCGGTGAGGCGGCATACCACGGGCATCGACTACGAGATAGTGGTGGTTGACAACTGTTCGCACGAGGATGCACGCCGCATCATAAGCGAGGGCTGCGGCGCTGCCGGCATCACTTATGTGCAGCTTTCCGGCAATCTCGGTTTCGGGCGCGCCAACAACGAAGGCTTCAAGGTTGCCCGCGGCCGGAATCTGCTTTGCCTCAACCCCGACACCGTTTTGCTCAACAATGCCATAAAGACGCTTAGTGACTATCTCGATGCCCATCCCGATACGGGCATTTGCGGCGGAAACCTCTACGGCTGCGACATGCAGCCCGCGCACAGCTACATGATGCTTCTGCCCGGCGTGGTGTGGGAACTCGACGCCTTGCTGCTCCACAAATTGCAGCGCGCAGTCTATGGCCGCAATTGCCAGTTCAACCACACTCAGCGCCCCAAACGGGTGGCTTACATCACGGGTGCCGACCTTATGATACGCCGCAGTGTGGCAGAGGCGGCGCGGGGATTCTCGCCTGAGTTTTTCATGTATTTCGAGGAAACCGATTTGTGCCGGCGTGTGGCCGGCATGGGGTTGCGCCTGATGAACGTGCCGCAGGCCCGCATTCAGCATCTCGAAGGCATGAGCTACGCTGCAGAAGAATATAAGGTTAACGAACTCGGCATAAGGCATTGGGAAGAAGGGCGGCTCGTTTACTATCGCCTTCATAGCCGCGGTGCCACGGCATGGGCGGCAGCGCAAATCTACCGCGCAGCGCTGGCAGTGGGCAAACTCTGTTTCCGGCTGTTGCGGCGCCCTGTATGGAAAAACTATGAGTGCCGGCAGAAAACTGTCCGAGAGCTTAGGCGCGGGCTGGCGGCTGCCGGCGCAACCCGCAGCGGAAACCTTTGATTCCAATACGCCAGATACCAATATGTCATGGGCAGCATAAAGCGCAATTTCGTTTACAGCAGCATTCTCACCACGGCCAACTATCTGTTTGCCTTTCTCACGTTCCCATACGTGTCGCGCGTGCTGGGGGCTACTAACCTCGGCATCTGCAATTTCGTTGACAGTATAATAAACTATTTCATGTTTTTCTCGCTCATGGGTATTTCTATCATGGGCATACGTAGCATTGCCGCGGCGAAAGGTGACCGGTGGAAACTGTCCGAGACTTTCTCGTTCCTGTTCTGGCTAAACACATTGTCGACGGCCGTTGCGCTTGTTGTGCTCTTTGCCAGTGTGGAGTGCGTGCCAAAGCTTCACGCGCACCGCGAATTGATGTATATAGGGGCGGTGAAGGTGGTGTTCAACTATCTTGCCATCGACTGGTTCTACAAAGGCATTGAGAAGTTCGGCTTCATAACCAAGTGCGGACTTGCCGTGCGCACGGCCTACGTGGCAAGCGTATTCATATTCGTCAGAAAGCCCGACGACTACCCCGTGTATTATCTGCTTTCGGCATTGATGTTTGCGGCTGTGGCTGCCGTGAACATCGGCTACAGCACGCGGCTTGTGAAACTGCGCCTGCATTTCAGCCCCGGGCGGCACTTGCACGCCGTGAAATCGTTTTTCATTCTCGGCTTCTATATGCTGCTGATATCCATGTATACCACTTTCAACGTCACTTACCTGGGCTTTGCCTGCGGCGAGACCGAAGTGGGCTATTACACGGCAGCCACCAAACTGCATGCCATATTGCTTGCCGTGTTCACGGCATTCACCAATGTGATGTTGCCGCGTATGAGCGCTTTGGCCCACGACGGCGATATGCAGGGGTTCCGCCGGTTGCTCGACAAGTCGTTCCAGTTCATGCTGGTGTTTTCGCTGCCGCTGATAGTGCTTGCCGAGGTGCTGGCGCCGCAGATAGTGGAACTCATTGCCGGCGACGGTTACGGGGCAGCCGTTATGCCGATGCGCATAGTGGTGCCGCTGATTTTTGTAACGGGATACGAACAGATAATAGTGGTGCAGGTGCTGATGCCGCTGAAGAAAGACCGCGCCATCTTTATCGGCTCGTGCATGGGGGCGGCAGTGGGTGTGGCCATGAACCTTGCCGTAGTGAAACATTTGGGCAGCACAGGCTCGGCAATAGTATGGCTCGTGTCGGAAATGACGGTGCTGGTATGCGCGCAGTATTTCACTTCGCGCTACACCAGTTTCCGCTTCCCGGCAAGGGCTGCGCTCAAGCACGCTGCGTGCGCTGTGCCTGCAGCCCTGGCGGTGTGGCTGGCATCGCGCCTGGGCGCGGGCAGCAGCGCGGCGGGCATAGCGGCGGGAGGCGTGGCGCTGTTGGCATACTACGCATTCGTGCATGCCTTCGTGCTGAAAGCGCCCGAGCTGACGGCAATAACCGACAAATTCAGGCGGCACTGAATGCCGCTTGCCGGCATTGTGGTTTTTGTAGCTCGGGAGAAGTCTTAAAAGCGCGCATAGCGCAAAAATTTTGAGCGCTCAGAAGAAAAATTCTTTGCGCACAGAAGAATTACAATCAACCTTTTTCGAAAAGCAACAGCCTTTGTTTTCGCAGCAAGGCACTTCGTTTTGCCGGCATTGCCGTATGCATGCCATATAAAGCCTTCTGCCGGCGCCGAAACTGGCTTGGAAAGCGGCGGTATGCGCCCGCCCCGCACTGCAAAATGCAGGCAAACTGCTTTATGCGCCCTTCAATCAGCGCGAATTTGCGTATAAAGCGTTATATTTGCTTCATAAATCTTATTCAATACAAAATTTATTATGAAGCGAATCTTTTTCCTGCTTGTCGTGACACTTTTCACCGGTCTCGGCAATGCCGATGCTGCAAGCATCATTGTTCCCAACGAAGCTCCGGCCGCGAGCCAGTGGATATGCTTCCGCAAGACCTTCGACATCTCCGGAAACACTGCCGGCAACACTCTGCGTATAGCGGCCGACTCGAAATACTGGCTTTATGTGAACGGTGAGCTGGAAGTTTATGAAGGGCAGCTGAAGCGCGGGCCCAATCCCAAGGATACCTATATCGACTACGTGCAGCTCAAGCACCTGCACAGCGGCAAGAATACCGTTGCCGTGCTGGTGTGGTATTACGGCAAGAACGGCTTCAGTCACCGCAACTCGAATACCGGCGGACTGTATTTCGACCTTATGGTGGGCAAACAACACTACCAGAGCGACGCCACATGGCGCTACACGATTCATCCCGCTTTCTACAAGCCTGCAGGCCGCGAACCCAACTACCGTCTGCCCGAATCGAACATCGGCTTCGATGCGCGCAAGGACATCCCCGACTGGTTTGCCGCGTCGTTCGACGATTCGGCCTGGAAGGCTCCCGCTACAACCACTCCTGAGCTTGCCGACTGGAACAAGTTCGTGAAGCGCGAAATACCGCAGTGGAAAGACTACGGCGTAAAACCCTATCCGTCGCAGCGCCGCGAAGGCAATGTTGTGATATGCACGCTGCCCTACAACTGCCAGTTCGCCCCGGTAATGAAAGTCAAGGCTAAGGCCGGCAAGACCATCGATGTGCGCACCGACGACTACGCCGTTCCGGCACCCAACGGCGAGCCTAGTGTCTTTGCAGAGTATGTGACGCGCGACGGTGAGCAGGAATACGAAAACCCCGGCTGGATGAACGGCCATGAAGTGAGGTATACTGTGCCCGAGGGAGTTGAAGTGATATCGCTCGGCTATCGCGAAACGGGTTACGACTGCTCGTTTGCCGGAAGCTTCGAATGTAGCGACGCGATGCTCAATTCGCTTTGGAAGAAGTCGCAGCGCACACTCTACATCACCATGCGCGACTCGTATATGGACTGCCCCGACCGCGAACGCGCCCAATGGATTGGCGACGTCTCGAACGAACTGGTGGAGGTATTCTACGCCCTTTCGCCCAGCGCAAACCTGCTTACGCGCAAATGCGCCCGCGAGTTCGCCGACTGGCAGAAGGCCGACTCCGTGATGTTCGCCCCCGTGCCTGCAGGTAACTGGGACCGCGAACTGCCGCAGCAGACTATGGCTTTCATGGGGCTCGGCAATTGGAACTATTATATGGGCACCGGCGATGAGGCTACCATAAAATACGTGTTCCCCGCTTCGAAACGCTATATGCACAAATGGAAAATAGAAGACGACGGCCTAGTGCAATACCGCACCGGAGCCTGGGATTGGGGCGACTGGGGCGACAATGCCGACATGCAGGCTCTCTGCCAGGCATGGTATTCCACTTCGCTCAAGTATTACGCAAGGCAGGCCGACCTCATAGGCGAAAGCGCCGAAGCCAAGTGGGCTACCGCTGCAGCCGAAAAACTTGACGGGGCTTTCCGCAACAAGTTCTGGACCGGCGACTCGTACCGCCACACCACCTACACCGGAAAAACCGACGACCGCACGCAGGCCATGACAGTGATTTCCGGCATAGCAACAAAAGAGCAGTACCCCAAATTGCTCGATATTATGAACCGCACTGAGTTTGCAAGTCCCTACATGGAACGCTATGTGCTGCAGTCGATGTGCGAGATGGGCTATATGCAGGATGCCATAAACCGCATGAGGCGGCGCTATAAGGAAATGGTGGACCATTCGCTTACGACATTGTGGGAACTCTTCAACCTCAGCGGCAGTTACAACCATGCATGGAGCGGCGGCCCGCTGATAATCATGTCGCAGTACATTGCCGGCATATCGCCCGTAAGGCCCGCTTTCCGCGAATTCCAGGTAAAACCGCAATTGTGCGACTTGAAATATGTAAAGACCGTTGTACCCACACAGTTCGGCAGCATAAAACTCGACGTGAACCAGGAAAACGGTTTCCGTATGAAGCTCACAGTGCCTAAAGATACCAAGGCACATGTGGTCTTGCCTTCGGGAATTTCGAAATACCGTATCAACGGAAGCCGCAAGAGCGTGAAGTTCAATTCCGACGGCTCGGCCAAAGCCGTAAAGCTCGCCGCCGGCAAATACGTAATCGAGAAAGACTGACAATAACCGTCAGCGCACGTGCCGCCAGCATTGACGCATATATAATAATTGTAATGAAGCGAATCCCCTTTCTGCTTGCCGTTGCATTGTGCCTTGCATTCGGCACAGTGGGCGCAGCCAGCATCATCGTGCCGGCCGAAGCCCCTGCCGTAAGCCAGTGGATATGTTTCCGCAAGACTTTCGATATTAGCGGCAGCACCGACGGCAATATCTTGCGCATAGCCGCCGACTCGAAATACTGGCTTTACGTAAACGGCGAACTGGAAATCTACGAAGGACAGTTGAAGCGAGGCCCCAATCCGAAGGATACCTATATCGATAGCGTGCAGCTTAAGCATTTGCATAGCGGAAAAAATACCGTGGCAGTGCTGGTGTGGTATTTCGGCAAGCACGGCTACAGCCATCGCAACTCGAAGACAGGCGGACTGTATTTCGACCTTGCTGTAGGCGAAATACATTACGAAAGCGACGCCACGTGGCGCTACACGATTCATCCTGCCTTCTACAAGCCGGCGGGGATGGAACCCAACAAGCGCCTCTCGGAATCGAATATAGGTTTTGACGCGCGCAAGGATATCCCCGATTGGTTCACAACGTCTTTCGATGATTCGGCCTGGAAGAACCCTTCTGTAACCTCTCCCGAACTTTCCGACTGGAACAAGTTCGTGACGCGCGAAATACCGCAATGGAAAGACTACGGCGTAAAACCTTACGCTTCGCAGCGCCGTGAAGGCAATGTGATAGTTTGCTCCTTGCCTTACAACTGCCAGCTGGCCCCCGAGATGAAGATCAAGGCCGAAGCCGGCAAGACAATCGACATACGCACCGATGACTATGCCACTCCGGCATCGAGCAAGGAGGTGAACGTGTTTGCGCAGTACATCACCCGCGACGGTGAGCAGGAATACGAAAACCCCGGCTGGATGAACGGCCACGAAGTGCGTTACACCATTCCCGAAGGAGTGGAGGTGATTTCGCTCGGTTACCGCGAAACGGGTTACAACTGCTCGTTCGCCGGAAGTTTCGAATGTAGCGACGCGATGCTCAACTCTCTTTGGAAAAAGTCGCAGCGCACGCTCTATATTACTATGCGTGATTCGTATATGGACTGTCCCGACCGCGAACGCTCGCAATATATCGGCGACGTGTCGAATGAGATGGTAGAAGTGTTTTACGCCCTTTCGCCCAGCGCAAACTTGCTTACACGCAAATGCGCCCGCGAATTCGCCGACTGGCAAAGGCCCGATTCTGTACTGTATGCCCCCGTTCCATCGGGCAGTTGGTTCAAAGAACTGCCGCAGCAGACAATGGCATTCCTCGGACTTGGACAGTGGAACTACTTTATGGGCACCGGCGACACGGCTACCATAAAGTATGTGTACCCGGCTGCCAAACGCTACATGCACAAGTGGAGACTTTTGGCCGATGGCTTGGTGGAATACCGCAAGGGAGCATGGGATTGGGGCGATTGGGGTACCAATGTCGACATGCAGGCATTATGCCAGGAGTGGTATTCGTTGTCGCTGAAAAACTATGCGAAGATGGCTTCCCTGGTTGGAGAAAGCGCTGAAGCAGAGTGGGCAAACGCTGCTGCCGCCAAACTTGACAAAACTTTCCGTGCGAAATTCTGGAACGGCAACGCCTACCGCCATACCGCCTACAAGGGAAATACCGATGACCGTACGCAGGCTATGGCTGTGATTTCCGACATAGCGGCCAAAGAGCAATATCCGCAGCTGCTCGCAACGCTGAAGACAACCGAATTCGCCAGTCCTTATATGGAACGCTATGTGTTGCAGTCGCTGTGCGAAATGGGATATGTGCAAGATGCCATCGACCGCATGAAACGGCGCTACAAGGCAATGGCCGATAGCAAACTTTCCACTCTTTGGGAACTGTTCAACTTGAAAGGCGGAAGCTATAACCATGCTTGGAGCGGCGGCCCGCTGATAATCATGTCGCAGTACATTGCCGGAATATCGCCCGTAAAACCGGCGTTCCGCGAGTTCCTGGTAAAGCCGCAGCTGGGCAACTTGAGGCACGTGAATGCCGTTGTGCCCACGCAGTATGGCGAAATCAGCCTTGCCGTAAAACAGGAAAACGGATTCCAGATGAAACTCACCGTACCCGATGGCACTTCGGCGCATGTAGTTTTTCCCGCTGATATGTCGAAATGCCGTATAAACGGTGTTCGGAAGAAAGTGAAACGAAATGCCGACGGCTCGACGCAACCAATAACGCTCGCTGCCGGGAAATACGAAATAGAGAAAGACTGACGGCGAACAAAAACAATATTTTCGAAATGCATAGATTCTTTCAAGCCATAATACTG
>CAVFSQ010000014.1:0-8425 GCA_963625145.1 Bacteroidaceae bacterium
GGATAGAACAATGAAACACTATATCCTTTCCAGTACTGCGTCAGCGCCCAGCATTCTTCAAACGAATTTCTGCGCCCTATCGCATACCTGAGCCGCGCCAAACCGCGCTCGTCCCCGGTCGTCCCCTCTCTCATGGCCTTCCGGTAACGGTTCATTTCCGTAGCGAATATCAGCTTCATCTGGCATGTAGGCTTCAGCTGGTTTTCTTTGCGGTCCGCGTCCAGCCATCTGTATTCCCATTGCGCGTCCCGGTCATTGTTTTCTATATATCGGTTGGGATATGCCAAAAACGGATTGCGGCGCAAATAGCTGTAAACATTCAGAGTTTTTTGATATTCCCCCGATACCCGGGAAAAATACGCAATGGCTGCCCTATAGTTTTCCTCACGGAGCGCGAGAGTGCCGGCAAGCTCGTACATATAGTCATTGTCGGTCCGCGCATACTTCTTGAGATGACGGTAAAGCGGATTGCCGGATTTTATTTTTCTGTACGTGCCGGTAAATTGCGCGAATTGCAACGAACCCATCAGTTGGAATGACAGACTGCCGTAATCGTTGCGCCTTTCGGAAGCTGAAAACAAATTTTTGGAAAGAAACATGTTGTCGGCATAACCGCACAGAAGTATCGCCGTAGCATAATCTTTCTTCTTCCAAAGTCGTGGAACCCAATGTACATATGCGATGTTTTGTAGCATCCTGTTCCATTCGCCCGCATCTGCCTCCGCTGGGTCCGTTTTCCTTTCAAACCATTTCAGGTCGGAGAGCAGCCGCGCCGATATCCCGTTTGCCGCATCGCATTTTGCCCGGTAGGCCATGGCATGGTCGCGCAAACCGTTTGAAGAGAAAGACGCTTGCAATGCCTTGCCTATATGCTTGCCGGCTGTCGGGTAATCATTGTGGTATTGCCCGGCAATATAAGCCAGGGCGAACTCCCAGTCGCCCCGGTTCTTCGCTTTCCCTTCACGGAGAACCTTTTCGCATACAGGCTCGAGGCGGCACATGGCGGCGGAGTCGGAAGAGCAACGCTGAAGATGCTTCAGCAACTCCGGGGCATCGGGATTCCTTTCGGCCATATAAGCCACCGGGTTGTCGGCACGCAGCGACAAAAAACTGCCTGTCTTTGCATAATATCCGTTGGCCTTTTCCGGCCTGCCAAGACGCATCCAGCACCCGGCCACATAGTCCAGCGCCATTCTCTTGAAAAGATTGGAATCGGGGATTTCGGCGAATGCCGAATCAAAATACTCCACGCATTTGTCGTATTGCCGCAACGTAAACAAGGCCCTGACCATCTGAAGCCCGTAGCGGTCGCGCAGGCGCGTTCCGTGATACTCTTTGATGCGGGCGATGAAATACCGGATGTCGGCGTGCTTCCTGGGATTGTCCGCAATCTCGTCCGGGAAATCGTATTCCCATGTATAGGCCGGAAGGTCGTCGTAAATAATATAATTTCCCCTCGTTGAAGGATAATACCAGGGCGAGGCATGCTCAGCACGCAGTTCCTTCAGCCCTTTCGCCAATAACAGGAAGCGGAAAACTTCCCGGTCTTCGATATTCAGCAGATATGCGTAGAACTTGTTGCCGGTGCGTACCCCCGGATTGTTGTATATTTCATATATCTTCCTGTAACTGTCTTTATACACCGCCTGCTCTATGTCGGCCAGGGGGATGTTTTCAGCCGTGAGCCGCTGCCATTTGCGCAGGTTCAGCTCCCTCTCTGCCGCTTTTTTCGTTCGCCCCGCACCGTTCGAGGTGAAGAATTTCGGGGAGGGAATTCTTGGAATATACGGACCGCAAGCTTTTGCCGGAAGAAATGCCGCCAGCAGAAACAAGAGGCTAATTGCCGGAAGCGGTAGAGAAAAGATTTTCGATTTCATCGCCGGAATATTTTGATAGGTTTTTTGATTCGAAGTGATAGAGGACATTGCTGTGCGGTCTTCCGTCAAGACGGCGGTCAATCAGTTTCTTGACCCGCACGATGGTTGTGTAGTCCGACTGTTCGGTGCGTATCATGTCGCCTTTACCGACAGAAATTTCCCGGTACGGAACGTCGGTTTTTGCCACGTGTCTGTTCGAAGACAGGCTGCTGAATTTCGCCGTGTCGGCTACATTCACTCCATTCAGAAGTCCTGCAAACCGCCGGTTGTGGAACAGTAGCTGCCACGAATAGGTGGGATATGCCACATCGAGGTGCAGCGGATATTTTCCAGATATTTGAGATAAGGTTTGACGTCCTTCATGCTCAGAATGGAATTGTCTGCATCCGGGTCGTTGAAATTGCCTGTATTGTACACCATGAGCACGCCATAGTCAACAGGCGGGATGTGCCCCCGCAGCTGATGCAGACGGATAGTTGAACTGAGTTTCCAGTCCAGTTCTTCTTCCTTCAGCTGCTGTCTTGCGCTGTCGCACAAGTCGAAGAAAGTCTGTTCGGTTGTCTTTGTCCAGTCGCAGTCGAGTTGCAAAGCCTCAATGCGTGAAAGGGCGTTGTAGGAGCACATGTTCCTCACGCGTGAAACGATGTTCCGCGCAAGGGCGCCCGTTCCGTAAGCGGCAGCATCTTTGATGGCACCGCAGGTGATGTACACTACGGGTACGAATTCCATATCCGGGATGGCCTCATGCAATTTGCCGAAAGTGTCGTCTGTCATCGACATTGTGGCAACGGGCACGGTATGGGCATGGTCGGCTTTGTCTGTGATATCGACGTCTACATCGAACATCCTTAGGTATATCCGCCCTATTTTGTGCTGGTGGAGAAATTTGTAGTCATCGGAATTGAAATCCAATACAGTCTTCCAGTAGTACACGCTGTTGGTTTCTTTATTGACTTTGGGCCAGTAGGCATTTCCCGAAAAAACGTCGCAGCTGATTGCCGCAACTGCAAGTGTTGCCGCAACAATTGTCAGACGCTTGAAATGCCGGATGACGGGATGACCGAGTTGCTTCATGGGAGCGTAAAATTTTATGCCGCAAATTTCGCATAAAAGAGGCGCCCGGCAGAGAGTTTTGCCGGGCGTTGTACAAAATGCGTTACATAATGTACAAAATGAAAACGGTCACTATGTGCTGGGGAAGTGCCCGTTCCGACGGAGATTTTTCGGCTTTCGGCTATTTCGCATTTTCATATTCCCCTATTTGTTAACGTCAAAACCCCGCGGTTGTTGTCCGCGGGGTTAGTTTAGGTGTTATGTGGTGGTGTTTATTCGGCTTCGGGCTGCTTCACTATATTCTCGAACTCCTGAGGTGTTACGCTTTTGTGGTCGAGAGTTACGCGCTGCTTGTATGCTTCGGTCAACTTTCCGCTTAGCACTTCGTAGAAGAGCTCGTCGATATGGCCGTCTTCCTTGAGCGATTTTTCGGCGTATTGTTCTACAAGCTCGTCGGGCAGCTGCATGCCGTAGGCTGCAAACTGGCGGCGTGTGCGCGTGCGGGCCATGGCGTGTATGTCGTTGTCGTCAATCTTGATTCCGGCGGCGAGAGCCAGGCGGTCGCGCACCAGCTGCCACTTCAGCTGCTCTACGGCGCCGGCATAGTTGTCGTCGATGTACGCCTCGTCTTTGTCGGGATTGTTCTCCTTCATGAGGCGCTTGAGCAGCGTTTCGCTGAACTCCATGTCGCCGGCCTTCTTCAGGGCGTATGCCCGCAGGTCGTCAAGGAATTTGAAATCGGAGTTCGAAGCCTGTGCCTTGTTGAACTCTTCGGCAAGTTTCTGGCGGAATTCCTTTTCGTCTTTCACTGCGTCTTTGCCGAGCACTTCGTCGAAGAACTCCTGGTTCAGCTCAGCGGGCTTGCGGTGGTTGATTTCCGTGATGGCGTAGGTGAAGTCGCCGGAGTGTGCGCCGAGTTCCTCTTTCTTTATCTTGAGCATCGAGGCCGTTTGGGTTTCGTTCTGGTACAGGGCCGTGGGGTTGATGGTCACGATGTCGTCTTTCTTGGCGCCGTCGAAGAGTTTCGCCTGCGCTTCGTCGTGGAAGTAGCGGGGCGAGAGCAGCACGTCTTCCACCCGGAGCGGCTCGTTGCCTTCGGCGGGGGCTGCCTCCAGCAGGGTGCCCTTCATGTAGTCGCCTTCCTGATATGTGTCAACTTGCTCGAAAGAACCATGCTGAACGAGCATTTCGCCGATTTTCTCGTCAATGAATTTGTCGTCTGCCTTTATGTCGTAGTAAGCAATGGTGTCGTCCTTGCCAAGTTCAATCTTGATTTCCGGTTCAAGAGCTACGTCCATTACATACTCGAAAGTGTCGCCGTAGCGATAGTCCTGCTCCTGCTGTTCGCTGGCGGGAAGCACATGGCCGAGCACTGCAATCGAGTTCTCCTTGAAATAGTTTGAAATGGCGTTGTTTACGCTTTTCGAAACTTCTTCTGCCTTTGCTTCAGGACCGTAGAGTTTCTTGACAATCGACATGGGCACGCATCCGGGGCGGAAGCCTTTCAGCTGTGCCTTGCGGCGGAAATCCTTGAGCGACTTGTCGAGGGCTTCCTGGTAGTCTTTGGACGTGACTTTAACGGTGAGTTTTGCGCTTACCTTATCGATATTTTCGAATTTGATGTCCATTTGTTTTTTATTTATTTACGTTTTTTTCCCGATTCCCGATGCCGCACACTGCGGGGGCGAACCGCGTCGGGGCGGCACCGAATTGCTTGCAAAATTAGTGCTTTCCTTTCAGTTACGCGCATTTAAGTTGCGAAAAAACGCCCCGCGGCTTCCAAAAACGCTTTCTTCCGCCGCGGCGTGCCCCGCGATTGCGGCGATTTGCGTATTTTTGCACAGACTAATATACTATCACCATATAGACCAATGGACAACGACAAGATAATTCTTACGGGCGACCGCCCCACAGGCCGCCTGCACATAGGCCATTTTGTGGGCTCGCTGCGCCGACGCGTGGAGCTGCAGAATTCCGGCGAATTCAAAAAGATATTCATTTTCATAGCCGATTCGCAGGCGCTTACCGACAATATGGAGAATCCCGAAAAGATACGCCAGAACATTGTGGAGGTGGCGCTCGACTGGCTTTCGGCAGGGCTCGACCCGGCAAAGTCCACGCTCTTCATCCAGTCGCAGATTCCGGAGCTATACGAGCTTACCGACTACTATATGAACCTCGTCAGCGTGGCGCGACTGCAGCGAAACCCCACGGTGAAGACCGAAATCAAGATGCGCAACTTCGAGAGCTCCATCCCCGTGGGCTTCTTCTGCTATCCCGTGAGCCAGGCTGCCGACATCACCGCCTTCAAGGCCACCACCGTGCCTGCCGGCGAAGACCAGAAGCCCATGATAGAGCAGGCCGTGGAAATCGTGCGCCGCTTCAACAATATCTATGGCCTCACGCTCGTCGAGCCGCAGATTCTGCTGCCCGAAAACGAGGCCAGCATGCGCTTGCCCGGTACCGACGGTAAGGCTAAGATGAGCAAGTCGCTCGGCAACTGCATCTATCTTTCCGATTCTGTCGATGAGGTAAGCAAGAAAATCCGTTCAATGTACACCGACCCCGACCATCTGCGCGTTTCCGATCCCGGAAAGGTGGAGGGCAATACCGTGTTCACCTATCTCGACGCTTTCTGCCGCCCCGAACACTTCGCACGCTATCTGCCCGAATACACCAGCCTCGATGAGCTCAAGGCCCACTATATGCGCGGCGGACTGGGCGACGTGAAGGTGAAGAAACTGCTGCAGGCCGTGATGGAAGAAACGCTGGAGCCCATGCGCGCACGCCGACGCGAATACGAAAAGGACATTCCCGCTGTGTACGCAGCGCTCAAGAAAGGCAGCGAGCAGGCACGCGAAGTGGCAGCGCAGACTCTCTCCGAAGTGCGCCGGGCAATGAAGATTGACTATTTCGACGACGAAAAGCTCATTGCCGAGCAGGCAAAGCATTTCGCCTCGGGAAATTAATTTGGAAATTGACTGAACCCCTTATGGCCAAATACATCCTCGACCTTAAAGTGGTGGCCAACGAGCAGCCTGCCCAGGGCTATTCGCTGCTGAAGTTTACAGACTGCCGTGCCGCGCTCCCACCGATGCTGCCCGGGCAATTCGTGCAGATACGCGCATGCTCCCCAGGGGGACTGCCACTGCTGCGGCGCCCGATATCGATAAACTTCGTCGACCGCACACGCAACGAGCTTTGGCTTCTGGTGCACAACGTGGGGCCCGGTACTAACTATATCTGCTCGCTCGCCGTGGGCGACACCGCAAACATCGTGCTTCCGCTCGGCAATGGCTTCAACACGGGCCGTGCCGCAGCCCACCATCTGCTTATAGGGGGCGGCGTGGGAACGGCACCGCTGCTTTACCTCGGCAAGACATTGCGCGCCAATGGCGCCGAACCGACTTTCCTTCTGGGTGGGCGCTCGGCGAAAGACATTCTCCAACTCGACGAGTTCGCCAAGTACGGGCGCGTTTTCATGACAACCGAAGACGCTTCGGCCGGAGAGCCCGGATACGTTACGCTGCACAGTCTGCTGCAGCGCGAGAAATTCGACTTCATATCCACATGCGGCCCCAAACCCATGATGAAGTCCGTGGCACAATACGCCCGGCAGAGCGGTACGCCGTGCGAGGCTTCGCTCGAAAACCTTATGGCCTGCGGCTTGGGGGCTTGCCTTTGCTGCGTGGAACAGACTGCCGGCGGCCACAACGTGTGCGTGTGCAAGGAAGGACCGGTATTCAATATAAACCAACTGACATGGCTCGACTGACAACCAACATAGCGGGAATTGAATTCCGCAATCCTGTGCTTACCGCTTCGGGAACTTTCGGCTACGGCCCCGAATTTGCCGATTTCGTGAATTTCCCGAATGTCGGCGGAATAATCGTGAAAGGCACCACGCTCAAGCCGCGCGAAGGCAATCCCTATCCCCGCATGGTCGAAACACCGTCGGGGATGCTCAACTGCGTGGGGCTGCAGAACAAGGGCGTGGAGCATTTCGTGGAAAACATCTACCCCGAAATCGCAAACCTCGACACGCACGTCATTGTGAATGTGGCAGGTTCCACGCCCGAAGACTATGTCCAGTGTGCCGCACAGCTTCTTCCGCTTGAAAATATACCGTGCATCGAGCTCAATATATCGTGCCCCAACGTGAAAAACGGCGGCATGGCATTTGGCGTAACGCCGGCTGGAGCGCAAAGCGTCGTGGCGGCAGTGAGGGAAGCCTATTCCAAACCTATAATCGTGAAGCTTTCGCCCAATGTCACCGACATCGCCGAAATAGCCCGCGCCGTAGAGGATGCGGGAGCCGATGCCGTTTCGCTCATAAACACACTCATGGGAATGGCCATCGACATTGAGCGCCGCCGCCCGCGGCTTAGCATCGGCACGGGAGGCCTTTCGGGACCGGCAGTGAAGCCTGTGGCCGTGCGCATGGTATGGCAGGTGGCAAAGGCTGTGAAAATACCGGTAATAGGCCTGGGCGGAATCACCACACCCGAAGACGCCGTGGAATTCCTTATGGCCGGGGCAAGGGCAATAGAAATAGGCACGGCCAACTTCCTGAACCCCGCAATTGCAGGCACGATGGCCGAAGGAATAAACCGCTGGCTCGACAGCCACGGGTGCCGCTCGGTAGACGAAATCATCGGCGTCGTGAACTAGCCTCGCGGCTTTTCAGTAATTATCGAACATATTAAAAAACTGCAAGAAATGGAACTGACAGAAAGGTTTTTGGACTATGTAAGTTTCGATACCCAATCGAGCGAAACTTCCGACACTACGCCGAGCACTCCCAAGCAACTGGTGTTTGCCGAACACCTAAGGCAGCAGCTCGACGACCTCGGCTTCGACGACGTTTATCTCGACAGCCACGGATATATCTACGCCACGCTTCCGGCCAACATTTCTCGGCCGGTGCCCACGATAGGATTCATTTCGCACTACGACACTAGTCCCGATTGCAGCGGAGCATACATAAAGCCCCGTATAGTGGCTGGCTACGATGGCGGCGACATTCTATTGTCGGAAAAAAGCGGCCGCAAGCTTTCTCCCGCCATGTTTCCCGAACTGCTGCAGCACAAGGGCGAAGACCTTATAGTAACCGACGGCACCACGCTGCTCGGGGCCGACGACAAGGCCGGAATTGCCGAAATCGTGCAGGCAATGGTGTGGCTCAAGCAGCATCCTGAAGTGGAGCACGGCACAGTGCGCATCGCCTTCAATCCCGACGAGGAAATAGGTATGGGAGCACATCTCTTCGATGTGGAACGCTTCGGGTGTGAATGGGCCTACACAATGGACGGCGGCGAAGTGGGTGAAATAGAATACGAAAACTTCAACGCGGCTTCGGCCCGCGTGAAAATCACAGGCGTAAGCGTGCATCCCGGTTATGCAAAAGGCAAGATGAAGAATGCGGCACGAATAGCAGCCGAGCTCGTAGGCATGATTCCCGATAGCGAAACGCCCGAAACCACGCAGGACTACGA
>CAVFSQ010000014.1:8435-15119 GCA_963625145.1 Bacteroidaceae bacterium
GGACTACGAAGGCTTTTACCACCTTACTGGTATGGAGGGAAACGTTGAAAGCGCAACGGTAAACTACATTATCCGCGACCACGACCGTGCGAAGTTCGAGAACCGCAAGAAATTCTTTGCCGACACCGTTGCCCGGCTGAATGCAAAGTACGGGGGCGGAACCGTGGAAGTGGAAATAAGCGACTCGTACTACAATATGATTGAGAAAATTGAGCCGGTAATCCACATAATAGATATTGTGTCGAAGGCAATGCTGGAAGTGGGCATAACGCCCAAGGTGCGCGCCATACGCGGCGGAACCGACGGGGCGCAGCTCTCGTTCCGCGGCCTGCCGTGCCCGAATATCTTTGCGGGAGGCATCAATTTCCACGGCCCGTACGAGTTTGTGCCCGTGCAGTCAATGGAAAAGGCAATGAAAACCATCGTGAAAATCTGCGAACTCACAGCGAAAACCGGGGCCTGAGCCTTAAATGGAAATCATTCCCCCGGGTTTGCGAGGAAAACAATATAGCAGCCTTCGGCATGAATCTTGATTCGGCCGGAGGTTGCGCGGTTTAGGGTGCCTTGCCAAAGCATGTCGAAATCATAGCATTCGTATTCCAGCCCTTCGGCCTTCAGTCCGGTGGCATTGCAGTTGAACAGCGACACTTCCTGGCCTTCTGCCGTTTCTATCTCGACATCGCCCTCGCAGGGTATGAACACGCCGTGATTTGTGGGCATCAAAGCCGTTACGCCGTGGCGAAGATAGTACAGCAAAAGGCTTATGTTTCCCAGTGTATGGTCTTCGCGCCGCCCGGTGGCCCCGAGAATCACCACGCGCGTGCATCCTTTTGCTTTCAGAAACCGCACGGCTTTTGTGAGGTCGTTGAATTCCTGCTCGCTTTCAAGGTGGAGTTTCGGGGCAAATGCCTCCTTTGATTTCGGGGAAATGGAATCGCCGTCGCCCACTACAGCATCGGGAACAATGCCGCGCGCTGCGGCTTTGTCGGCAGCCCCGTCGCAGCACACAGTGTAGCCTGTGCGCGCCGCCCAATAGGCAAGCATGCCGGGCGTCGGCATTTCGCCGTTGGCTATTACGAGGGCCTGTGCGTCGAAATCAGGCGGGGAAATTATTGTGGCGTTTTTTCGTTCCATGTTCAGAGGTTTTTATGCCAGGCATATCTTGCGGCGCTGCCTGGCGGTGACTGCCGTTATTACGGCAAAGGCCATAGCTTCGGAAACGGGCACTGCAAGCCACAGGCCATGCACACCCGTAAGCATCGGAAGTGCAATGAAAACCGGGACAAGCAGTATCAGTCCGCGCAGCAGCATGAAAGTTATCGATTCCTTTGCGCGTTCCATGCTCTGCCAAAAGCCTATTACCACTACGTTGAGCGAGAAGAAAACGAAGCTCAGCGAGAAATACGGGAAACCGTCGGTAGCAATGGTGAAGGCATTGGTTCCGGGCGTGAGGAACAGCGATATCAGCGGTCGGCATGCCGCAATGCCGAGCAGCGTCATCATTCCGCCGCATGCCGCTGTCAGTACTGTGGCGAAGCGGAACGTGGCGCGTATGCGCTTTCCGTCGTTCAATCCGTAGTTGTAGCTCACGATCGGGAGCTGGCTTTGCGCTATGGCGTTGCCGAACATGAATACCAGCGGGAAAAGGTAGCAGCAAACGCTGAAGGCTGCCACGCCGTCTTCCTTCAGAAAGCGCATGAACATGAAGTTGCCCGTTATCATCATGCACGATATCGCCCCCTCACCTATGAACGTCGAGAACCCGAGCTTTGCCATGTATCCTATGTTGCGCATCGTGAGCCAAAGGCTGGTGGCCGTGAATTTCGGGCGGTAAAGATGCAGTTTCGATGAAAGCGCCGCCAGATAGAAAACCACCATTGCGGCACCTATCCCAACGGCAATGCTTGTGGCCAGTGCCGCGCCCATTATGCCCATGTGCATGGGGAATACGAAAATCCAGTCGAGTATGCCGTTAAGCACGGCGGGAACCACGTTTACGAACATGGCATAGCGCGGCGAACCGTCGATGCGTATTACGAACGAGCCGGTAACCATTACGAGCTGGAATATGGGGTACATTATAAGCCAGTGTATGTAGTCTTCGACGTAGGGGCATAGAATCTCCGAGCCTCCGAAGAAGAAGCAGATTTCGCGGGCTCGGAAAAGCATTGCGGCAGCAAGCACCACGAGCGGCACCATAGGCACGGTAAGGGCCTGCGTTACGTTTATGTTGGCGGCCTTGGCATTGCCGTGCGAAAGATGCACCGAGCATACTATCGACACGCCGGTGGCAAACATCAGCGACACTGCCGACGAAATGAGGAAAATGGGAGCGGCGATGTTTACCGCCGCCAGGGCGTTGCTCCCCACACCATGGCCAACTATCACACCGTCGACGATGTTGAGCAGGGCCATGAATATCAACCCGAAAAGCGTGGGCACAAACAACTTGACGAACAGTCGTGGAATGCTCATCTTACCGAAATCAATGCTGTCGCGGTTTTTCGTTTTCATATTCTTTTGTTTATAGTGGTATGAAACTATCCACAATGATTCACGGCGTGCAAAGGTAGGAATTATAATGTAGAGTAGGGGCGGAAGGGCAATTTTAAAACCATTGATGCGCCCCGAGCAATGCAGCGGGCGTTGGCTGCAACGCGGAAAGGCATAGCGCAAAAATTGTGAGCGCAAAGAAGAAAAATTCTCTGCGCACAAAAGAAAAATTGTGTGCGCACAAAGGAATTGCGCTAAGCGCAATGCGTGAGAATTAAGTGCTTTGCTTTTTGAAAAATCCCCGTTTTCCTGTAAATTCTTATATTTGCATTACTATTCTTGTAAAATTGAAAACTATTGAAACTTATGCGTATCGTTAAATTCGGAGTCATAGCGTGTGTTCTCGCAGCGGCATTGGCAATGCCTGCAACTGGCGCCGAGAGAAAAATAAAAATCACCAAAAGATATCTTAATTTCCCGGTGTCACACTCCACCGACCGCCACCTTATGACCATTTCTGTTAAAAGCCACAGGTGCAGTTCTCAAATAAGACTTGCGGAAGAGGGCGCAGACTATTGGGTGTTTGCCGATATGAACGCATGGCGCGGCAAAACTGCAACAATAAACTACGACGGCTCCGAAGCCGCTCTTGAAAAAATAGTGTTGGCTGACACAATATTCGGAACGTCGGAAATGTATAAGGAGCGTTTGCGCCCGCAGTTTCATTTCACTACACGACGCGGATGGATAAACGATCCCAACGGACTGGTTTACCTGGACGGAACCTATCACTTGTTTTACCAGCACAACCCGTTTGAACGCAATTGGGAGAATATGCATTGGGGGCACGCCGTAAGTACCGACCTTGTGCATTGGAAGGAATTGCCTGATGCACTGCATCCCGACAGTCTGGGAACTATGTTTTCCGGCTCGGCAGTCTATGACAAGGACAATACAAGCGGGTTTGGCGAAAAGGGCAACTCTCCCCTTGTGTTTGCTTACACCGCCGATTCGCCGGAAGCCGAGCGGCAATGTATAGCATATAGCACCGACGGGGGGCTGACGCTCACAAAATATTCGGCAAATCCGGTTGTGGACTCCCATCAGAAATGGCAGAGCCACGATACCCGCGACCCTAAGCTGCTATGGTATGCTCCCGGCAAACATTGGGTTATGGTGCTCAATGAACGGAACGGCAATTCCATCTATACTTCCAGCAATTTGAAAGACTGGACTTATTCCAGTCATATCACCGGCTTTTGGGAGTGCCCGGAACTGTTTGAAATTGCTGTTGAAGGTAATCCTGACGAACGCAAGTGGGTGATGTGGGGCGCATCGGGCACTTATATGGTAGGCGATTTCGATGGAAAGACATTCCGGCCGCTGACACCGAAACTGCAGAATGTAAGCGGCTCGGCATATGCGGCACAGACTTTTTCGAATATTCCTTCCACTGACGGACGCATAATAAAAATGGCATGGGCTACCATAAACTTTGACGGAATGCCGTTCAACGGAGCTATGCTCATGCCGCAGGAACAGGTTCTTTCACGCAGTGCGTTGGGACAATGGCAATTGAAAAGCCGTCCGGTGAAGGAAATGGAACAGGTTTTTACATGTAAAGCAGATGAAACTTCGCTCACTGTTGAAGAGGCAAACCGTATTTTGGAGCGTTTCAATTCTGATATCCTTCGCATAAAGGCAACTTTGGAACTTACCTATGCCACTGATGCCGGTCTTGCTTTCCACGGGCAACGGCTGGTTGATTACAACATGAACTGGAATCGCATAAACGGACAGTTCTATTCTCCTGCAGAGCCGGGCTGTATGAAACTCAATGTGGATGTTTATGTTGACCGGGGAATGGCTGAAGTTTTTGTTGGCGGAGGCGCTTATTCCTATTCGCTACCTATTGAAAAGAAGTCTACGGACAACGATGGCTATCTGTTTTGGGGTAATGAAATGAAAGTTGAGCGCCTGCAGGTTTACAGCGCAGAAAGTATATGGCAAACAGGAGCGGCATCGGCAGAGAAATAGCGCACATCATATATGATATAAAACGGTGACGAAGAAACGTCGGCTTGTCTTTATGGCTTAGCGGGAGGCAGCGTCTCGATGGAATGTCTTCAGCACTATCGGTATTCCTACGGTAAATTCGGTGAAGTCGGCCTTGAGTTTGTGGGCCTTTACGCATAGCCCTATTTGCATGCCGGTCAAAAACGGGAACCGGTATTTTATTCCTATGCGCTCGTAGAAGGGAAAGCCTTCGCGCACGGAGTTGTCGTCGTCGCCCATGCGGCGGTAGAGATATGTTCCGATTTCCATGGCAGCCGAAATGCGGCGGTAGAATACTTCGTGCTTCAGTGCAATGCCGCACGAAAAGTTGTCGTGTTTAAGGTCGAAGCCCCTTTCCTTGTCGATTTTTGCAACATGTGCGGCGTAGGTGCCGCAGAACATGTCGAAGCCTATGCCCGATGCCCATCGCCGTGCATAGCGGTACATGACATCGGTTTGCAGCGACCATGCCGGGTAGAGCTTGAAGCGTCCGGTGCGGTAGCGCGGCTCGCCCGATGGGGTGCGGTATTGGGTTTTCATCCAGTCTTCATTGAGCGTCTTTGCACCGATGCCGGCCGTGAAGTTCATGTATAGCGTTTTGGTTTCCAGGGCGCTGGCCTTGGGCATTCTTCGGGCGCGCTCCACGCAGTTGTGCCACGGAGCGTAGACTATGCTGACGAACGGCCCAAGCATGTTGGCGCCTTTGTTGGGGCGGTTGAGCGCACCGTTGCTGTGGTGGAAGAATTTTGCTCCTGCGCGCAGTCCGAAACGCTTGGAAAAGTACCATGTGGCGTATAGCGAAGCCGTGAAATTCACGAGCCACCGCGAACCGATAAGTTCGTTGTCGGCATTGTCGTTCGGATTGTATTTGGTGCGGCTGTAGCCTATTCCCATGCCTATTGTGTAGCCGGCATCCCAGTGCGCAGAGTGGAGCAGCGGGTGTGAAAAGGTGGAGTAGAGCGTAAGGATATTGCCCATGCGCGACGTGTAGTCTACTGTTTCAGCCATTCCCCAGGCAGGGTCGGGCGAGCGGTGCATTGTCACGCCTCGGTCGAAGTCGTATTGCACGCCCAGTGCAAATTCCGGGTAACCGAAGTCGGCTGCATAGGCGCAACTGTCGGACGGGAGCGGGCCGTAGAGCATTTCTGCGGCAATTGAAAAGGCTTTGTCGCCTTTCAGCCAGCGCCGTTCCCATTCGTCGATGGCCAGGCACTTCACAGGTGCCAACGACAGCGAAGCCCCGATATGGGGAATGTTGTCGCCCGCGTGTGCACCGGCTTTTGGAATGCACAATACCAGTGCGGTGATTAATACGGAACTTGCTTTCATAAAAAGAAATTGCCTGTCAGCCGCTTTTCAAAGGGGCCTGGCAGGCGATAGTGTTTTACTTTTGCGTAGGCCGCTTATCTTGCAGCGAAGAAATATCCGTCCTGGGCAGCAACGCGTGCCTGGTACAATCCCTGCTCGTTGATCGCGAAGTCCATTACATTGCCCTTGATGTTGGCCTTGATGGTGCCGTCGCCGTTGAAGCGGAAGAGTTCTTTGGTTTCGCCGTTCTTTATCTGGCTCCATGAATCGTCGCTGTCGTTGTGGATGAGTTCGGTTACAACGCCGTCGGGATTGGTGATGCGGTAGCCGTTCTTGAGATAGGTGAGGGCGTAGTATCTGCCGTCGCTGCCCAGAATGCTTTCGGTAGAACCAGCCTTGTGGGCCATGGGATTGTTGCCGCTCCAAAATTCAATGGTGTTGAACACAAAAACGTCAACAACGCTGCACACTGCGTAGGCGGGAGAGATGACGAGGAATATGATTTCATTGAGCAATTTCCATTTTGTTGCGCCCTTGTTCCACTGTGCAAGTTTGTTGAAGAGGCCGAAACTGCCGACACACGAAGACGTTACTACGCTGGCTGCAAGAAGAACTGCGGCGAGCTTGAGATGTCTGATTTTCATAATTTGTTCTATTAAGATGGTTAATATATGAAACTTGTATTCTTTTAGTATTTCCCTCGGGCGGATACGTATCGCTCCAATGGGATTGTAAAGGTAAGCAATTCCGTTTATATGTATATAATGTATGGCGTGTTTTAAGTCGGAAATGCAGTTTATGCTGGCTCGTTTACAGAAAAAGCCGGAT